>CAMNNR010000042.1 GCA_946545675.1 uncultured Thermoplasmata archaeon
GCCTCACCGGTGCAAACGTCTCGGTGACCATCACCGACGACAACTTCATGATCGGTACCACCCACAAGATCGACATCAGCACCATCCCGGACATGCTGAAGACCGCTGACCTGGAGGCCGTGCTGAAGAAAGCCGTCAAGGACTCAGAGATCTTCAAGCTGAGGTTCAGGCACACTGCCGCCCGCAGTTTCATGATCCTCCGCAACTACATGGGCCGTTCCATCTCGGTGAACCGCCAGCAGATACGTTCCACCTTCCTGTTGGAGATGCTGAGGGACATGGACAACGAGCCGGTCATCGAGGAGACCTACAGGGAGATCCTGGAAGATGACATGGACATCAATAACGCCCGCGTGGTCCTGGAGATGATGGAGCGCGGCGAGATGAAGGTCAGCACCCTGTCCTTCAACGGCACTCCCTCGCCCTTCGCACACACAGTAATCCTGTCCGGATTCTCGGACATCGTCCTCATGGAGGACCGCACCGCTCTGCTGAAGGAACTCCACAGGAAGGTCCTGGAGAGGGCCCTCGGCGATGATATCAGGGACTTCGAGTTCGACCCCGACCAGGTCACCCAGTACTTCCGTCAGAAGATCGGGAGGGTCACCTGCAAAGACGACATACCCAGACTCCTCGAGCGCACAGGTCCTCTGCAGGTCATGAGGGAGCGCGGAAGGAACATCTACCCCTATTGCGACGCCGAGAAGAAGACCGTCGACGGCTGGGTGCGCGAACTCGTTCGCGAGGGCGTCCTGGGCAGCGTGTTCCTTGACGAGATGCACATAATGACCGCGTCAGAGGTCCCGACATATGCCGCGGCAACTGTCCGCGAGCGTTCTCTCAACGAGGTCGACCAGCAGGTGTACGCACTCATCGGACAGAACACCCTCCTGAGCGACATCCATTCCAACGTCGAGGTGTCGGAGGATGTGGTGTTCAGATCCATCCGTAAGCTGGAGTCGATGTACCTCATCACCCGTACTGGGGTCACGGAGAACAACCGCTGGTACTTCTCCCGCTGCGAACCTCCGACCGGGAACCGTTCCGCAGCCGTCGATTCCATCATACAGAGGCATCTCGGTTGCTTCGCCCCCACCACTGTCCAGGAAGTGGCATTCGCCCTCAACCTCCCGGAGGAGGAAGTCCAGGCCTCGCTCGATTCCCTGGTGGCCAGCGGGGAGGTCTCCAACGGTCAGTTCCTCATATCGGAGAACACGCAGTACATGCTCACCTCCGATCGTCTGAAACTCCGTTCGGGAAAGGACAACATCTATGATTTCGAGACCGTCGAGAACTATCGCATGGGCAAAGGTGAGATGTTCGACTCTATCGAGGATTTCTTCAAGTTCTACGTCACCGCGGGATTCGAGATCGACATCTACAGCAGGGTCAGGAATTTTAACCTTGATGAATGGCAGAGGATGCGTTCAGAGGGTCGTGTCTTGTTGGGCCGCTTCTGCCGCGGCAGGGTCAGGTTCATGCTGGCAGAGGATGCCGCCAAGTATGCCTATTTCGCAGTGGACTCCACCGAGCCACGTGATGAGGAGATGCTGCGCAGGATAGAGGGTTCCGGAAAGGGAATCAGCATGCGCGAGCTGGCGGCTGCCACCGGAATGGAGAAGGAGCAGGTGAAGGAATCGATCGCACGTCTCGACCGTTCCATGAAGATCGTCCGTGCGTACGGCGACCGTGAGGACTGGGGTTCGGAGAATCTGTACACTGTGTACCATCCCGATATCCCCAAGGAGAGTCCCCGCGACGAGATCGTCGAGAAGGCGATTCGTGCCTTCGGTCCCGTCCCGACCATGGCCGTGAGGTACCTTGTCAACATACCTGACGACGAGGTACTCGAAGCCGTGAAGAACATCGGTGCGGTGCAGATACTCGTAGGTGCGGGCCAGATGCCTATGTACATCATGCCCGATGAGATCCCTGCACTGGAATCCGCCAAGGCTCCAGAGATAGAGACCCGCATCCTCTCTCTATATGACCCAGACCTCGGTTCCAAATGGGCGGAGATCTCCTCCAGGTACGGGGACAAGTGGATCTTCCCTGTCGTCAAGGGCGCACGCGTCATCGGTGCCATGGAGATATGGGAGATGTCCGGATGCGTCGAGGTCAGGTCCGTGGACCTGGATTCACCTGAGTTCCTGCCTGACGCTCTGACCGCCCTTGACAGGTTCATGGGCTACTACAATCAGAAGGGCATCGATATCGTGAGGATCCGCGAGGTCCTGAACGTCGATGTCAACGAACTCGCCGAAGAGATAAGCGGCATCCTGACCGCGGCCGGCTTCCGCCACGTCAACGGCGTTTACGCCAAAGGAAGATTCGTCGATCGTGTCATGAAGCATGATGAGGCCATGAGCTATGTGTTCAGGAGACAGAGGCTGGAGAAGGCCTCCCGCTACGGAACACTCGACGAGCTCATCCAGACGAGGGGCTACGTACGCAGCGACCAGGAGCTCCCCTGCAGGGTCGCGGTCCGTACCAGCATCAAGAAGCAGATGGAGCTCGGAACGATAGTCAAGAGTATACTCTGCCCCTCATATGTCGGCTATTCCACCGTTCCCCTGCTCTCTTTGTACAGGGCATCGAAGAAAGCACCCCTCCCCGAGGAGTGCATCGTCGTCAGGAAGGTGGTGGAGGAGAATCAGCCCATCAGCAAGAAGGAACTCATCATGCGTTCCCCCTATTCCTACAAGGCGACTACCGATGCCATCTCGGAACTCACCCGCAGGTCCATCCTTTACCAGGACGGAGGAAGCGCGTACTGCGTGACCCCCGAGACCGATATGAGTCCCGCCGAGGCCATAAAGGAAATTGCACGCTGGCACTTCCGCGATCTGGGCATATTCTCGGCCGAGCAGCTCTCCCGTTTCCTCGATCTCCGCATGGCTCCCACCCGCAAGGTCCTGGCCGAACTGGAGGACGAAGGACTGATTTCCAAGGGATTCCTGATCGAGGGCGACAGCACCCTGTACTGGATGCTCACCGAGGACCTCGATGCCAAGATCAGGCCCTTCACCGGTACGTTCTTGTTGAACACCCAGGACAATCTCAGCTTGTACTTCAGGGACCTCATCAAGAAGGAATGCGGTTCCAGCGTTTGCGTGGTCTTCTCAGGCACCAAGATCGTGGGCCATTTCAAGGGCAAGCTCACCCCCACCGCCGCCAAGGTCGACGAGTTCGAGGGTTCCGATCTCGCACGCAAGTATCTCGAGGACACTGCGCGTATATTCGGGGTCTCCATGAAGCAGGGTAACGACCAGGCGGACGATGATTGGGACGCTTCAGAGTTCTATTCCAAGACCAATCCCGGGGCATGAACACTTGTATCATTTGTCTAAAAATTACAGAAAAAAGTAAACATATATACGCTTCACTAAAACTTTATTAAGATTTGTGATTATGTTCCATTATGAAGACCCCCTGCGAAATTGTAGTCTGGTACGTACTCCCCACTATCAGGAGAGAAATCGCTAGGGAGCTGGTTACCACATACCACCTGAAACAGGTGGAAGTGGGCCGTATTTTCGGAGTCACTGACGCGGCGATTTCCCAGTACCTAAAGAAAAAGAGGGGAGGAAGCAGCTGGATTGAAGGTAGCGAACACTATCCCGAATTCCTCGACGAGATCCGCATCAGTTCCAAGAGGATTCACGATAATGTGAGCAACATGTCCACCGAGATGTGCAGGATTTGCAGATTCATCAAGAACATCGGCCTTCTTTCAGAAGTCTACAAGGGCGCCACCGAAATCGACCTGCCCCAGTGCGAGTGGGACGGCAACATCACTCAGATAAAGTCCGAGTGATACAGGAATTCCTGGGCATAGCCGGCGTAGATGCCGAACTTGTTCTGTCCGAATTCTGATACTTTACGGTAGTTTCCGCTCACGCCGTACATCCTCTCTACGCATTTCTGTATGCGTATGTCCACGGGGAATGCTTCGGTCTTGCCGAAACCGAATAGGGCGACGCAGTCGGCGACTTTCGGGCCTACTCCGTTGATCTCCTGCAGGGTCTCAACGAGTTTCGGATAGCGCATGGATTTCATCGATTCCAGATCGATGTCTCCGTTCTCCACGCCTTCGGCGAGTTGCAGGAATCTGGGCTCGCGGAATCCCAGGCGGCATTCGCCAATGCTCTCCTTTCCGTCCAGGATCTGTTTCGGAGTCGGGAAGGCATGTCTCTCCCCCAGGTCGGTACCGTAACGTTCGCACACCGATTCGACCATCTTTGCGATACGTTTCACATTGACATTGGTGGCGAGGACATAGGTCGCGAGGCATTCCCATTCAGGCTGTTTCAGGATACGGAGGCCCGGGCATCTCGAGGACAATCCGGCCACAATCGGATCGGCTTCCGAGATCTTCGAAATGATATGTGCCAGATCGTCTTCCGAGCGGAAGTATTCAAGGAGATCGGACCTGTTCGAACCCTCGTATTCGAAACCGTTCTCGGTCTGACGGAGAGTGGTCACGGAATTTTTGACGACTCCCTGCCACCTGCCGTCTTCCAGTTTTCTCCAGCGGTGTGCCTGCCCGCATCCCAGGGTCGGATCCAGAGCGACATCGAGAACGATTTCCATGCACTCTCATTGCAATTAAGTAGAATATTCTTTCCGCGACCTACATATATCGAATTTCAGATGCTCATTCATGAGATTCGGACCCGCAGGATATCCCGCAGTAGGCAGCAAGAGCGACCCGGTGAAGTCATTGGAGTACACCCGTGAATTGGGACTTGATGCTTTGGAGGTGGAGTTCGTCCGCGGAGCGAGGATCACCGAGGAACGTGCCAGGGAAATCGGGCAGGTGGCCAAATCGCTCGACATCCGTCTGAGCTGTCACGCACCGTATTTCATCAGTTTCAATTCCGACACCCCGGAGACCATCGAAAAGAGTGTGGACTGGGTGCTTGATACGGCCAAAGCCGCGCATTATCTAGGTGCATACATCATCGTGATCCATGCTGCATCCTACGGAAAACATCCTGAGACCGCACTCGACAACGTCATCAAGGGAATGACCGAATGTAAGAACAGACTTGACGATTTAGGGATCAAGGATGTCATCCTCGGCATAGAGACCATGGGGAAGAAGGGGCAGTTTGGAACCCTGGAGGAGATCAGCAAGGTCATGGATAATGTGGATGGAGTCAGGCCTGTGCTCGATGTCGCTCATGTACACGCCAGGGGGGTCGGCCGTATCAAGACCCAGCAGGATATGCAGGACCTTATAGACGAGTACTTCAAACTGGTAGGCCCTATCGCCCATTTCCACATAAGCTGCATCAAGTACGGGGACAAGGGAGAGATATCCCATCTGCCCCTGTCCGAGAAAGAGCCAGACATGCAATTCTTGGCCGATATCCTGAACGATTCGAAGCAGGATTGTACCTTCATTTGCGAATCGCCGCTGATCGAGAAGGATGCAGTTGTGTTCAGGGACATGTTCCCTGCATACAGGCAGAATTGAGTATCGAAGCCAATGGCCTTACCGTTTTATACGATAATTTGATTAGCCATATAGCGCCACTGTGGCTTAGCGGTATAGCACCGGTTTCGTAAACCGGTGGTCGGGGGTTCGAATCCCTCCAGTGGCTCCATCTCCTATACCATATACCGGATTCAATCTCACCGTGACGATGGAATCCGATGGGCGATTCGAAATGATATGCAAGCGGGTTTCCCCGCCTGGCACATTGAAATTAGCAGTCGTACTTCTTGTCGGGGTCTGCTATGTCGCCTTCTTTTATCAGGTACTGGTTGACGATCTTGACCGCGCAGAGGTCTCCGCACATTGAACATCCGTCCTTCTCTTCGGTGCATCCGCGGGCGCGGTATCTGCGTGCCTTTTCTTCATCCAGGCACACATCGTACATCTCGTTCCAGTCCAGGACCTTCCTTGCGCGGGCCATGCGGTCGTCCCTATCCTTGCCGATGCCGCGTGTGAGGTCGGCGGCGTGAGCCGCGATCTTGGAAGCGATCACTCCTTCTTTGACGTCTTCCTCATCAGGGAGAGAGAGGTGCTCGGCAGGGGTGACATAACACAGGAAGTCCGCACCGTTCTGTGCTGCGATGGCTCCGCCGATCGCGCTGGTTATGTGGTCGTAGCCGGGTGCGATATCGGTGACGAGCGGACCGAGGACGTAGAACGGGGCCCCGTGGCAGAGGCATTTCATGAGCTTCATGTTGGCAGGGATCTCGTCCATACGCATATGGCCGGGGCCTTCCACCATGGCTTGAACTCCTGCTTCGCGGGAGCGTTTTACCAAATGTCCCAGAGTCATCAGTTCTGAGAGTTGTGCCTGATCGGTGGCATCATTGATGCAGCCGGGGCGGAAGCCGTCCCCGAGGGAGAGCGTGAATTCGTATTTGCGGGCCATCTCGAGCAGGTAATCAAAGTTCTTGTAGAGCGGGTTCTCCTCTTCGTTGTGGAGGATCCACGCGGTGAGGAAGGATCCGCCCCTGGAAACGACATCCATGAGCCTGTCGGATTTCTTCAGCCATTGGACGGTCTCCTTGGTGATACCGCAGTGGACCGTCATGAAGTCAATCCCGTCTTTGGCGTGCATCTCGATGCCCTTGAAGATGTCGTCCTCCGTGAGTTCCACGATGGCGTTCTTACGGGCGGCGGTGAGGCCTGTCTCGTAGATGGGGACAGTACCGATCATGACTGGGCTCCTCTTCACCATCTCGCGCCTGATGCCGTCGATGTCGCCTCCTGTGCTGAGATCCATGACCGAGTCCGCACCGTATTTCAGCGCGATGTCGAGTTTGCGGAGTTCGGGTTCCGCATCGGGCATATCCCTGGAGGTACCTAGGTTTGCGTTGATCTTGACTGAGAGCCCTTCGCCGATGGCAGCAGGCTTGGGATTGTGCACGGGGTTGCAGGGCATGACGATGCGGCCGGCTGCGATACCGTCCACAACGAATCTTTCCGTTACGCCCTCGTCCTTGGCGATTTGTTTTATTCTATCGTCAACGGCTCCTCTTCTGGCTGCTTCCATGATGGTGCTCATCGCTATCGATATGGAATTGCAGTGCTGTATTTCACATTTGTCGGTGTTAACATATATTCGGGATGCTTACGCACGCGCACGCGCGCATACGCATATATATTAAAGGGGCATACAGGGAATCGTAATTTTTCGGATGGGAAGTTATGGGAAACGAAGAAGAATACAGAAAGAGCGAGGTCTATGATGCAAATAGCATCAAAGCCCTCAAGGGTCTGGAAGCAGTCCGCAAAAGGCCCGGAATGTACATCGGCAGCACCGATACGAGAGGTCTCCACCACCTCGTGTACGAGGTTGTCGACAATTCAATCGACGAAGTCATGGCCGGGTTCGCCACCGTCATTAACGTGACGGTCAACACCGACGGTTCCATCTCCGTCGTGGATGACGGTAGGGGTATCCCCACCGGAGTCCCCAAGGGCGAGACGAAATCCGCCATGGAACTTTGTCTCACTGATCTCCACGCAGGAGGTAAGTTCGACCAGAACGCATACAAGGTTTCCGGAGGTCTCCACGGAGTCGGAGTATCCGTCGTGAACGCCCTCTCCGAGTGGATGGTTGCCACCGTCAAGAGGGAAGGGAAGATCCACAGGCAGACCTATCACTGCGGTAAGCCTGACGGACCCATCGAGATCATCGGCGAGACGCAGGAGACCGGAACAGCCATCACGTTCCTCCCTGACAAGACCATGTTCGAGACCGTTGTCTTCGATTTCGACACTCTTCAGAACAGATTCAGGAACCAGGCCTTCCTCAACACCAAGGTAACCATCGAATTCGACGATCAGCGCATCGGAAGGAAGGAGACCTACCATTACGACGGAGGAGTCAGTGCCTTCGTGAAGTTCCTCAACCGGAGCAAGACCCCTCTCTACGAGAACCCTATAGTCATTCAGGGGACCAAGACCTTCACCGATCTCAAGGGCAAGCCCGTGGCGGTGGAAGTCGACATCTCCATGCAGCACACCGACGGATACAACGAGTCCGTCGATTCATTCGTTAACACCGTTTCCACGCCTGACGGAGGTACCCACCTCACCGGTTTCAGGACCGCTCTGACCAAGACCCTCAACGATTACGGAAAGGAGAATAACATCCTCAAGGACATGACCCTCGAAGGATCCGACACCCGTGAGGGACTCACCGCGATCATCAGCATCAGGATGCCTGATCCCCAGTTCGAGAGTCAGACCAAGGAGAAGCTTGGAAGCTCTGTCGCACAGAACGCTGTCGCTTCCGTCGTATCCGAACAGCTCAAGCAGTTCCTCGAGGAGAACCCCTCCACCGCACAGATCATCCTCAAGAAGGCGATGGACGCCCTCGTGGGCCGTGAGGCCGCAAGGAAGGCAAGGGACGCAACCCGCAGGAAATCCCTGTTGGAGTCCACCTCCCTGCCCGGAAAGCTCGCCGACTGTTCCGAGAAGGACCCTTCCAAGTGTGAGATATTCATCGTCGAGGGAGAGTCCGCAGGAGGATCCGCGAAGATGGGAAGGGACCGTGCGTTCCAGGCCATCCTCCCCATCAGGGGTAAGATCCTCAACGTCGAGAAGGCACGTCCCGACAAGCTCCTCGACCACGATGAGATCAGGAACCTCGCAATCGCCATCGGCGGCGGAATCGGAAGGGAGTTCGACACCAGCAAGATCCGCTATCACAAGATCGTAATCATGACCGATGCCGATGTGGACGGAGCCCACATCGCCACCCTACTCCTCACCCTGTTCTACAGGCAGATGAGGCCCCTCGTGGAGGAAGGCTATGTCTATCTCGCCATGCCTCCCCTCTACAGGGTGTACAAGGGAAAGACCCAGAAGTACGCTTACAACGACGAGGAGATGCAGAAGTACCTCGCCGAGATGCCCGGTGCCAACGTCAGCAGGTACAAGGGTCTCGGAGAGATGAACC
>CAMNNR010000043.1 GCA_946545675.1 uncultured Thermoplasmata archaeon
GGTGAGCTTCTTGAGCTCTCCGAGCTCCCCCTCCACTGCGATGATCTCGAGGCACTTGTCGTGGTCGAGGTGCATGTGGATGGTGGTGGCGATGGTCTGGAGGGCGTTGTGCTGGATCTCGGTCAGCTTGTCGCTGAGTCCGTTGGTGTCGTGGTCGTACACCATGGTGATGACCCCGCACATGAAGTCCTTGTCGTTCTTCCATTCGTTCTCCGCAAGGGAGTCGCGGACGAGGTCGCGGATGGCTTCGGACCTGCTGACGTAGCCTTTCTTCTGAATGATCTTATCGAACTCGTTGAGGAGTTCAGGTTCCAGGGAGACGCCTATGCGTGTTACTCCATCCATATAAAGGACAATAAAGAAACGGCACTTAAACCTTATGGGAGCGCATACGGAGAGTATACACTCATACCCTGACTGTAACACTCGGGGCATCGCTATATAGCGGGTATGAGTATCCCGTGATGTTATGTCCGAACTATCTCAGCGTCTCGCAGGACTGTTGGATGCCTCAGTTTCCAAACTCACCGAGGGAGAGGATGTCGCCATCGCCTTCTCGGGCGGGATCGATTCCAGTCTGGTGGCCGCCCTGGCAAAGAAGCACGCCCGCAGCGTCCGCCTGTATACGGTAGGGGCCAGGGGTTCCCACGATGTGGAATCCGCCGCGGAGGTCGCTCCGCTGCTGGAGCTGGAGCACGAGGTCATAGAACTCGACGATTCCATGGCCCTCGAAGGGCTCCGCCAGGAGATAGAGGCGACCGGTACCTCGAACCCGCTCACGCTGGCATTCGAACTCCCCTTGTTCTTCGTGATGAAGTGCTGTCCCGAGGGAACCATCCTCGGAGGTCAGGGGGCGGACGAGCTGTTCGCGGGTTACAACAAGTACGTGGGCATGAAGGACCTGCAGATGAGGGACGAGATGGCCAAGGACCTGGCCAAACTGATAACGGTCACGAAGCCCCATGAAGCGAAGATGGGGCAGCATTTCGGCAAGACAGTGCGCTATGCGTATCTCGACAAGGAGATAGTGTCCCTTTCCAGGAATGCCCCCTCCGAGATCCTCAGGCCCATAGACGAGGATGTCCGCAAGAAGCTCCTCTCCGATGCTGCGGTCGACCTGGGGTACGGTTTCCTAGCTGACAGGAAGAAGAAAGCCGCCCAGTACGGCTCGGGGACCATGGACGCCTTCCGCAGGCTCAGCAAGGCTCATGGCCTCACTTACAACGAGATGGTGGCGAAGATCTGTAAGGAGCTGGGCGTAAGATGAAGATGTTTGCACAGAACGCGGAAAGGCAGCTGAAATGGCTGTACGGGTTGCAGGTCCACGGAGTCAAGCTCGGTCTGAACAACATCACCTATCTTCTGCACCGTATGGGCGACCCCCAGAAGAAACTCCGGTGCATCCACGTGGCCGGCAGCGACGGGAAGGGTTCCACCTGTGCGATACTCGCTTCGGTACTGAGGGCTTCGGGTTACAAGGTCGGATTGTTCACCTCCCCGCACATCCTCCGCTTCAACGAACGCATCCAGATCGACGGGGAACCGATCAGCGACGATGATATGGCGTTCGCAGTATCCCGTGTCAGGCATTTCGTGGACGACATGAGGGAAAGCGACATCTACTGTACTTTCTTCGAGGTCACCACCGCCATGGCCTTCGATTACTTCGACAGGATGGGTGTAGATATCGCTGTCATAGAGGTCGGTATGGGCGGACGTTTCGACGCTACGAATGTCATTGTGCCAGAGGTCTCAATCATCAACAATATCAGTCTGGAACACCAGGCATTCCTCGGAGATACGATCGAGAAGATCGCGAACGAGAAAGCGGGCATCATAAAACCCGGGGTCCCCGTGGTCACGATGAATCCCGAACCTGCCCTCGGGGTGGTGGCCAGCGTGGCCAAGGAGCAGGGTTCTGAACTCACTATCGTGGACCCTTCGATCGAAGTAATCGAGAACGGTCCGAACGGCCCCAGATTTAGGTTCGAAGGTAATGAGTATTTCGTCTCGATCCCGGGCAGGAACGAAGCCAAAAACGCAGTTCTGGCACTTAGTGCTTTGAGAAAATTGGGAGACTATACGTCACGCATCGAACCGCACGTTGCCGAAGGCCTTTCCAAAGTAGTTTGGCCGTGCAGGCTGCAGGATGTGGGCAACGGATATCTGGTGGATGTCACCCACACTGCCGCCGGTTCGGAAGGTCTTGCCGCTGACATTTCCGAAATCTACGGCAAGGTCATCGTGGTCTTCGGTCTCCTCGACGATAAGGATGTGGAGGACATCAGCAGAAACATCGCCTCAATCGCATCGAAGATGATCGTTACGTCACCGGCATGCGAACGCGCCAAACCCATCGAAAAGACGTTCGAAGTCGTGAAAAGGTATTATCCCTCGGCTGAGTGCGTCGAAGGGGTCTCAGAGGCCATCAAACGCGCTGATTATCTGAGGGAAAACGGGGAGAAGGTCCTGATCTGCGGGTCCTTCTATATGGCTGAGGAGGCCATGAGATGGATGGGCAAGACATCGTTGTAATCCTGGAGAGGATGTCCAAGGTCTACACAGGCGGTGCCTACCCAGGCCGTAATTCGGAGGGTCTGAACCCTGAATGGCCATGCGATCCGTTCCACGTGCTCATCGCTACCATCCTTTCGCAACGTACAAAGGACGACAACACCCGCAAGGCATCGGACAATCTTTTCCACAAATACCCTACGATCGAAGCCATTGCAGACGCGGATCCCGAGGATGTCGCCGTTCTGATACGTCCCGCAGGTTTCCCGCATCAGAAAGGGAAGGCCATCGTCGAGTGCTGCAAGGTCCTCAGAGACAAGTATAATTGCAATGTGCCAGAGAACACAGAAGAGCTCATCAAACTGCCTATGGTGGGCAGGAAAACTGCTGCCTGTGTGCGCACTTATGCGATGAATCTGCCCTCTGTTTGCGTTGATACTCACGTTCATCGCATCTCTAACCTCATGGGATTGGTGAAAACTAAGGATCCCACCGAGACCGAGTTCGCTTTGATGGAAATCACGCCTATTGCATATTGGTCAGATATCAATCGTTACTTGGTCCGCCATGGGCAGGAAATATGTCAACCTAACAGGCCTCACTGCGACCGTTGTATGGTCCGCGACCAGTGCGAATACGGTCTCAAGCACTGATTTTTTATTTTACTATTTTTGAGCCTTTATATTTAAAATTGTATAATATTTGTAATTACATTGTATGACTATAAGAATGTTCAATTCTACATTGATTATCGCCCTGTTTTAGATGATTTTTCTATTGAGATCACGCCTCCATAGACGCTGAAAATCCGTTCCTAACCAAAAATTTAGTAAATAGAGGGTTGTGAAGGGAAAAATCAAATGTGCCAGACATTCAAAATCGTTCAAAAATTACACTTCACGATCCAAAACCTTCTCGGTTCCTGCGGAAAACGATGATTCTGCCTTACAGGACGATATTCTTGTCGAATCCAATCCAACCTCTACTTATATGTGCGCGATAATACGGAACTAATGCACGAGGCCTCCGTTGTAGCAAATATCGTCGACGCAGTCATCGAAGAACTGAAGAAGTACGATGTGAAGAAGGTCAATTCCGTGACCCTCAAGATCGGAGATCTCACACAGCTGGGAACCGAACAGATGGAATTCGCTTACGAGATCCTCTCCAGCGGAAACATCCTGGAGGGTTCCAAGCTGATTATCGAGGCCGAGCCTGTCGTTTTGAAGTGTCCCAAGTGCGGATACCAAGGCCCGGCCAAGACCCTTGACACGGGGGAATACTCCGGACATCAGGTCCCCATCCTGAGTTGCCCGGACTGCGGCGGAGAGGTGGAGATCATCGAAGGCCAGTCCTGCTGCGTCAAGTGTATGGATATCGAAACCGGTGATGAGTGATGTTCAAGTACAGGGATGAGGCGACAGCCACGAAGATCGTCGCGGCGATCAAGGATTTGGGAGTAAAATGCAAGTTCATGCACATTTGCGGGACTCATCAGGATACCATCGTCCGCTTCGGCCTCACCCAGATGCTGGCCGATGCCGGTATCGAGGTCCACCAGGGCCCCGGATGTCCCGTCTGTGTCACCACCAGCAAAGAGGTGGCGGATGCCATCACCCTCGCTAGGAACGGGGTCACCATCTGTGCCTTCGGAGACATGATGAGGGTCCCCACCACCATAGGTTCCCTCTTCGATGCCAAGGCAGACGGTGCTGACGTGAGGATAGTCTACTCCGTCGAGGACGCCGTGAGGATGGCCAGGGAGCAGAGCACCCCTCTCACTTTCGTCGGTGTGGGTTTCGAGACCACCGCACCCTCCACAGGTGTCCCCCTTCTCAAAGGCGGGCTTCCCGAGAACTTCAGCATCTACAGCTGCCACAGGTACACCGCTCCCGCTGTCGAGGCCATCATCGGCCTCGGAGAGAACACCATCGACGGATTCATCATGCCCGGACACGTGGCAGTCATCACTGGAATGGACCCGTTCGAGAAATTCACCAGCAAATACGGGATTCCCCAGGTCGTAACCGGATTCGAGCCTCTCGACATGCTCATGGGCTGCTATATGCTCGCCAAACAGATCCACGACGGTCAGCCCAGGATCGAGAACGAGTACACCCGTCTCGTCAAGGACCACGGGAACCCCAAGGCCAGGAAGATCCTGGAAGAGGTCTTCACCCCCGTCGACAGGGAGTGGAGGGGATTCCCCGTCATCAAACAGTCCGCCATGGCCCTCAAGGACGAGTTCTCCGCGTTCGATGCCACCAAGGTACACGAGGACATCCTCGCCAAGACGCCTGCAGTCGAGGGAGAATCCGCCGGATGCAGCTGCGGACAGGTGCTGAGGGGTCTCATCGACTCCGAGCAGTGCCCCATGTTCGGCAAGGCCTGCAAACCCACCTCTCCCAAAGGACCCTGCATGGTGTCCGCCGAGGGTAACTGCAACATCGCATACAGGTTCAGGGGAAGGCTGTAAACATGATGGCCAAAGCGTACCCCAACGCACCCACGCTCGTCTGCGTGATCACCAACGATTCCACCGTGTTCCTTAAGTCCGGTGTAGCCTCAGCCTTCGAGATGTTCGGTGGCAGGTGCACCGAGGTCAAGAAGCTGGTCGCCAGGCTGGACACTGCCTCGAAGACAAACGACACCTCTAAGAAACTCTGCGAGGTCTCCTTTGCGATCATCTCTAGCAGGTTCGGATACGTCCCAGCGGATTACACGATCATGCCCTATCCAGTCGAGGAGGTCATGGATTCCCCCGAGGACTACGAAGCCGTCCAGGAGAAGAAGAACTACCTGGGGATGATGGATTACACCTGTAAGCTCTTTGACAGGATTGTGGTCTGCGTACCCAAGCACATGATGAAGATGATCATGGACGCCAACGTCCTTCCCGACGGGAGGGTCATCGCCGTCACCAGCCCCGAACTGAAAGAGGAGTGCGAGAAGAGGGACTGGATGTTCCTCGAGAGGAAGGGTGCCCGCGTAGGCAACGAGAACGCGGACATAATCTTCGAGGAGATCCGCAAGATCTCAGAGTGATCTCGACTCTTTCAACCGCCTTTTCAACCTTTCTTTCTCGGCTTTGTCCACACGGTATGAGTCGCAGATCTTCCTGACGGTCATGTTCAGGACCTCGTATTCGAGTCTCCCGTCGAACAGCACCTTCTCTGTCCTCTCAGGGAACTTGATGAAGCAGAACGACAGCGCCCAGGCGATGCCCATATCGAGGTAATATCCGCATCTCGGACAGGTGACGAGCTTCTCGTTCACGGCATCTATGTGCCCGTCATCGAGGAAGTGGGACATCAGCATCACGGCCCCGACGCGTGACGGGAATTCCTCGTGCCTGTCCACAAGTGCCAGACAGTAGGAAAATACCTTTTCCGCATCCTGTTTCCTGACCTTCCATGAATTGCAGAACGTGTCGTTGAGAGCCCAGTTCGTGATCTCGGGGATGTACATCTCCGTGAGTCTCAGCCTCTCATCGGTCTCCATCGGGGCGGTGGCAATGACGACGCCCCTGATTATCGAGTGTTCGAAGGAATGCGAAGGATACGTGAGGAAGTCGCGCCAGTCCTCTTTCGTTATGTCCTTGGCGATCTTCCTCAGCTTGGGGATGCGTACTCCCAGGATGTTGTCCGTTCCCGGCATGAGCTTGCTGGTGAATTCCCTGAAATCGGGTTCCGCCATGGATTCAAGAAGGGTTTCGAGTTCTTCGCCTTTCACAGAATCCCCTCAATCAGCAGGAGTTTGGTCTTCACGTCTAGCCCGCAGCTGAACCCTCCGATGCCGTTCGAGGCGACTGCACGGTGGCAGGGGACGATAAGTGGAAGATGATTCTTCCCGCAGGCGCTGCCTACCGCCCTGTAAGCCCCTGGATGGCCGATGGATTCTGCGATCTCTCCGTAGGTCTGGGTCTTTCCGTATTCGATATTTGATAAAGCATCCCATACGGATTCCTGGAACTCGGTACCGGACTGCTTGAACGGTACGGTGAACGACCTCCTCTCGCCCGCTAGGTACTCTCCGATCTGTTCCGCGGTCTCCGCGATGAGCGGGGTTTCCTTCTCAGTCACACCCTGGGGGACGGAACCGTTTATCGAGATACTGGTGATGTATCCTGACCTTTCGGTGATGTATACCGTTCCGAGGATGGTCCTGTAGGCGGAGAAGCAGTCCATGCATTGGGAATACAGTTTTGATATATGTTCGTGTCATTCCGTCCCACATGTTGGTTTCTGTCAGCAGGCGTACGGACATTCCCGCTTTCCATATGGAATGGTTCATGAATCGCCTGCGTGCCGGATACTGTCTTGTCAGGAACCCTATGGTCAGGAACGTGGTCTACCGCCTGGACCTGACCCCGCAGAACGTGGATGCGCTGGTCTTCGTCTCCAAGAATCCCGCACCTCTGGTCCCGTATCTGAGGGAGATCGCATCGATGGGGTACCTGACCCTCTTCCAGATAACCATCACCCCCTATGGGAAGGACCTGGAACCGGGCATCAGGTCCAAAGCGGATGTCGCGGACGCCTTCCGGGAGATATCAGACAGGGTGGGAGCGGACAGGATGGTCTGGCGTTACGACCCGATCATCCTCAACGACAGGATAGACCTGGAATACCACCGCAGGAAGTTCGAACTCCTATGCAGGGAGCTCGAAGGGTACACCCACAGGTGCATCTTCAGCTTCCTGGAGATGTACGGCAAGCTCCAGCAGCACCGTTCCACCCTGCGTTCGATAACCCACGAGGAGATGGACGCCATGGCGGAGATGATGGTCCCCATCGCGGAAAGGTACGGGATGAAGCTCAGCTACTGCTGTGCCAAGTACGACCTCTCCAGATGGGGCATCGAACTCATGGGCTGTTTCGACCGTCAGGAGATGAGGAGACTCGACATACCCTTCGAGGAGATGAACTCCCCCCTGAGGGAAGGTTGCAGGTGCGTCAAGAGCATCGACGTGGGGAGTTACGATACCTGCCTGCACAACTGTCTGTACTGTTATGCCAACCGTGCGGACGGCACGGACAGGACCGAAAAGACCTATGACCCAGAATCGGAAATGCTGTATGGAGAACTCGAGGAAGGGGATACCGTGATCCCCCTGAAAGGGAGGGAGATCCCCCGCCTGGACGACTACTTCGAGTACACCCAGTACGGGGACGTCTCCCGTTATATCATGCGTTGATCACGCGCTTGTTTCCGAGGCTTCCCTGCCGAGTTCCTTCTCCATCCTCTTCTTGGAGAACAGCACGGAATCCATGAATGCGACCCAGATTACCTCCACGACGATGGAGGCGGCGATGGGTACCATCGCAAGGGGTGCGAGAGGGCCCATGACGGCACCGCAGAGGGCGATGGCGATCCCTTTGTTCTTGTAGGATACCATCAGGATGTCGGTGACCCTGTGGGACCAGGAGATCCCCATCTTCCTCTCGACCGCTTCGGTACCCAGTCCGAGTCCGATATCCCTCAGGGCCGCAATCGCCATGAACACCGCGAGTACGGTGATCCCGGCGCTGCCGAAGTTGGTGGAGCCTACGGAAAGCCACACCAGGAACGCGATGGTCACGTTGAGGATGATGGACATGTAGGTCTTGTCGATCTTGACCTTGGTGAGGAGCCTGGAGACCACGAGGGGAACTCCGATGATCTCTATGACGGTGATGACCACGGTCATCATATCCACCGACTTACCGAGTGTGGCCCATACGATGAAGGGGATCCACAGCAGGGCGATGACATACACCACGATGGTGGAACGGAGGGCATGTTCCAGATCCCCGCGGAGGATGAGCGAGAGCGGACCCACCGATGCCGCGAAGGGGGTAGCGGCGATGAACACGAGGCCGGGTGCGTACTGACTGTAACCTTCCAAGTCCCTGATCAGGAAATAAGCAATCAGGGGGATGGTCGATGCCACCACGAGGCCGATGACGGTAGCCCTCAGGACGGATTTGGAGTTCTTCACTGGATTGAGGTCGTTGTAGGGAATCCTGGAGAGCGTGATGGTGAGCATACACGCCAGGAGGATGATGGTGATGTTGCTGCGGAGGCCTGCATTTTCTTTCCCACCGAGGAAATCGGGGAAAACGCCCGTGATGTAGTCGTTGGTGAGCAGTGAGATCACCACAGCCAAACCCATCATGAAGGCGGTGCTGGTCAGCAGCCTGACGATTGTCTTCATTGGGAAGTGGATTGTATGGTACTATTAATATCTTGATTATCGATAAACATTTAATGATAATCGATAAATGGATTATTCCTCGGTTTCTTCCGATTCCTCATCGTCCTCGACGTACTCCAGGATGTCCCCGGGCTGACAGTTGAGAGCCTTGCAGATGCCGTTCAGGGTGGAGAAGCGGATGGCGCAGATCTTCCCGGTCTTGATGTTGGAGA
>CAMNNR010000044.1 GCA_946545675.1 uncultured Thermoplasmata archaeon
TCCCCCCATTGTCCTGATCTTCTCTACTATGCGCCTGGTGGCGTTGAGGTCGTCAGCGGTCTCCGTCGCTCTCCTGACCTTGATGTTGCCGAAGCCGTGTTCCGCGAGTTTCTTCTCGAGATCGGCCTCATCGAAATGCTGGTCGAAACCGAGGACGATGATGTCCGGTTTGATCTCCTCGAGGATCTCGTAGATGTTCCCGGTGTTCCTGCCCACGATGGCACGGTCCACGGGTTTGAGGTTCTCGACTATCCTGGCTCTCATGTAGTCGGGGGTGATGGGTTCGTGCTTCTGCTTCCTGACGGTGTCGTCGCAGGCTACCACGACGACGAGTTCGTCCCCGAGGGCACGGGCCTGCTTGAGGTATGAGATGTGACCCGGGTGGATGAGGTCGAATACGCCGGAAGCCATGACCCTGACCATTCTCACACGTCCAGTTCGGGGTGGTTCTGTTTGAATTCCTTCCAGGCTGCGATGACCTCGTCTCCGCTGACGATGGGCATGCCGTGTTCCTCGGCGTACTTGTAGCATTCCTCCTTGGAGCGGGATTTGCCGTCGTGCCCCATCATCTCGCAGATGGTGGCGGAGGGTTTCACGCCAGCCATGTACATCATGGCGGAAGCGAGTTCGGTGTGTCCGAACCTGTTCTCCAGGATGTGCTCCGAGGTGTTGAGGAGGTGGACATGTCCGGGTGCCCGGAAGTTCTTCCCGAGCTCTTCTGCGATCTCCTCCGCGGGCTTGTCCTGGAAGATGGTGTCCGCATACTCCTTCACGGTGAGGGCACGGTCCCGGTCGGGGATTCCGGTGTAGGTCTTCCGGTGGTTGATGGTGATTCCGAACGAGGATTTGGTGTGGTCGTAGGGTATGTCGTTGGGGCACATCATCCTGAGGAGGGGATGTTTCTCGCCGGCCTCCCAGAACACGTCGGAAAGGAAGGGCAGGCCGATCTTCTTGGCCAGTCCGTTGGGGGTGGTGGTACAGAGGAGTCCTCCCGCATCCTCCCTCATCTGTGTGATCTTGTCATAAGTGATGAACTCGGAAGCGATGGTCATGTCGGATTCCCTCTCACGGTCGTCGAAATCGTAGATGAGGATCATCTGACCTTTGCGGATAGCCTCCAAAGCTTTCTCTATGCTCATTTTTCTGCCTCTGAGGGGTGCTAATGTCGGCATTTAAAATAAGAAGTAGGGAAATACCAATAAATTGGTAGATATACTGTACAATTGTTTAGTCTCCACCTAAATTTTTATAGTTCAAGTATCATTTCAAAATTAATTAAAATGATGCTGGACATTTGTTAAGAATGCCTAAATCATAAATAATTAGATGGAGATTATCCCGAGATGACCACAGGAAACCGTGAAGACTATCTTCTTGCAATCCTCAGACTGACTGACGGCGGAACTGCCGCTAAGACCACCGAGCTGGCATCGTTCATGGGTGTCTCCCCTGCAAGTGTCAGCGAGATGCTGAAGATTCTGTCCAAGGACGGTCTCGTGGAACATGCGAAGTACCGCGGCGTCAAACTCACTGAGAAGGGTCTCACCGAGGCAAGGCTCACCAGGAAGAGACACCACGTCGTGGAGAGGTTCTTCATCGAGGTCCTGGGACTCGATCATCAGGCCGCACACGAGGAGGCCCACCGCATAGAGCACTCCATCTCCGACGAAGCTTCCGTCAAGATGTGCAACATGCTCGGCAACCCTCCGGACTGCGACTGCCAGTGCTGTATCACGCCCTGCAGGTCCGTGGCGTCCAACGGTATCTCCATCACCATGATGCTCTCCGACATGACCGAGGGTCAGAAGGGAGTGATCAGTTACATGAAGTCGGAGGACAGCAACATCCTCCGGAACCTTGTCTCCGTGGGATTGGTCCCCGGTAAGGTCGTCACCGTGGAGTCCGTAAACAAGGACAACGGTGTGATGATCATAAACGCTGAGGGTACCGCTGCAGCCATCGAGGACAGTCTTAGCACCGCGGTGTACGTCGATACACTCGGTACTGAACTCATAACCCCTCAGTGAACTCAGATCTTCTATATCTGGGTCATTGGGACCACAATCGGTGATCGATGGGAAACGTACCCATCATCACGTCTGTTTCCGTGAGCAAGACGGTCAGCGGATCCTGAATTCGACACCCAGTTCCTTGGCTATCCTGGCACATTCCTCTTCCTGTTCGGGAGTGAGGTAACCGCCCACGATGGATACGGTGACGTCGTCCATCTTCTCGCGGCATTCCTTTATGAAGGAGATGAGCGAGGCATACGCCTCCTCCTTTTCGAATCTGTGGCGGTTGATGGCCTTGTACGTCTCCGCATCGGGTGCGTTGAGACTGATGGAGATGGAGTCGAGTACCTTGGCGAGGTCAGGGACGATGTCCCTGCCGTTGATCAGGTTGCCGAGACCGTTGGTGTCCAGTCTGACCTTCTTCTTCAGACTGGTGTGCACGCGGTCGGCAACGGATATGAGGGTGTCCAACCTCTCCGTGGGTTCGCCGTAACCGCAGAACACGATCTCGTGGATTTCGGGGGTGAGGTGGAACCTCAGCTCCTGATAGATCTCCTCGGAGGTGGGTTCCTCCTTGAGCCACAGGGTGTCGGCGTCGCCGAGCTTGGGGGTACTATCACGGACGCAGAACACGCAGCTGCAGGGACACCTGTTGGTCATGTTGATGTACAGGTTCCTTCCGTAACGGTAGACTATCGCCATGTCGCCCCTCCCAAGCAGTCCCGGAATCAGTCGTGGGTGTAGACCGCGGTGACCCCGTCCTTGGATTTGGATTCGATCCTGACGAATCCGAACCTCTCGAACTGGACGGTGTCGGATTTCTCGTTGAGCAGTGCGTTCTCCACCAGCCCTTCGGCGACGCTGCCGTCGGGGAGGTATACCTTGCAGGGGACACTGTCGGCGGAGACCCACTGGACAGCCTTCATGCCGCCCTTCTTCATGACGGACACGTCATTGCCCGCATAGACCGCGGGGTTACCGAAGTCCAGGTTGCAGAGGTCCTTGAGCCTGATCTTCCCGTCGTTCTCGAAGGTCTCAGCGTCCTTTGCGGAGACGCAGAAGCTCTTCTCTCCGGAGAGGGTGTACTCCCTGAACCCGGCTTTCTCGTTGTCGGGATGGAGGGGAGCCCTACCGGTGACGGTGTCGACTCCGCCGATGGTGAACCTCTTGGGGTCCTGGACGAAGAAGTACCTGTTGCTGACGGGGTCGATGATGTCCCTGTTCATTCCGTAGAGGTTGTCCCAGGAGAACTCGATGTCCACGGATTTCATACCGCTCTCGACCCAATAGCGCCTGATGGCCTCGGGCCTGATGCCCCTCCTCTCGAGGGCCCTGACGGTACCGGTCCTGACATCGTCCCAGCCGGTGTATTCGCCGGCCTTGATGCTCTGTTTGATGAGCGAAGTCTTGAGGACGGTGTCGGGGATGTTGACGAGCCCGTAGTGGTAGTAGCGGGGTTTCTTCCAGCCGAAGTAATCGAAGATGTATTCCTGCCTCTGGGTATTGTTGAGGTGGTCCTTTCCCCTGATGACGTGGGTCATGCCCATCAGGTGGTCGTCGATGGCGACGGAGAGGTTCATCATGGGGTAGCAGCGGTATTTGCTGCCGGTCCTAGGGTGGGGGGCGTCGACGATGCGGAGGGCCACGAAGTCCCTCACGGCGGGGTTGGGGTGTGCGATGTCGGTCTTGACGACGGCGATCGCCGAGCCCTCGGGATAGGTGCCGTCCATCATCTTCTCGTAGCGGTCGAGCTGTTCGTTCACGGGGAGGTCCCTGCAGGGGCAGGCGGTCTTGGCCTCCTTCTTCTTCCTCCAGTCCTCCGCGTCGCAGGTGCACACGTAGGCGTGACCCATCTCGATGAGTTTCCTGGTGATGTCGTAGTAGGTCTCGAACCTCTCCGACTGGATGTACTGTTTGTGTACCTTCACCCCGAGCCAGTCCAGATCCTCGGGGATCATGTCATATGCGTCGGGATCGATCTTCTCGGGGTTGGTATCCTCGAACCTGAGGATGAGTTCGCCGTTGTAGCGTTTGCAGTACTCGTCGTTGAGCACGGATACCCTGGTGTGTCCGATGTGGAGGGGGCCGGAGGGACCGGGAGCGATACGCATCACGGGTTTGGAGTCCTCCGCGCCTTCGAGGGCGGGGAGCTCGTAGGTCCTCACCTTCTTCTCCTTCTTCATCATGGAGGGGTCGGTAGCGGCGAGTTCAGCCTGCTGCTTCTCGAGGCCGAGTGCGTTGACGTCGGCGACGATGGCGTTGATGGTCTCGGTGATCTCTGCGACCTTGCTCCTGTATTCGGGATAGGTTCCCAGGATCTTCCCTACGATGGCCTTGGGGTTGGCAGTACCTTTGAAGAACACCGCGTTCTGCAGTGCGAGTTTCCTGATTGTCTCCTCTATGGGCTCGGACATAATGGCGGTTCATACGTGCGCTTTTATATAAGGTATGGCGCACGGGCGTGTCAGTTCAGGAAGCGGCCGCAGACCTTCAGTAACTGGGAGGGGTCGTCGTTGTACCAGTCACGGTACTTCTTCCCGGAGGCTTCGACAGCCTTCCCCAGGGTCTCGAAGAACGCCTCCGCGTCGGACTCCTTCAGGACGCCGACGTCCTCTCCGATGCGTTCCCTGCCGAGGATGTGGGAGCCGTTCACGTTGACAACGAAGGCGGGTTCGCCCTTCAGCGAGGTGCCGCGGAGCCCTATGGTCCCCAGCTGGTGGGCGGAACACGAGGAGGTGCACCCTGATATCCTCAGCAAGGGCAGGACACCGTCGGCGAAGCCGTTCCTCCTCTCCATGTCTATGAGTCTGAGGAGGAGTCCGTGGGAGTCGCGGAGACCCTGCTGGCATATGGTCGCTCCGACACAGGAGACGGACGCCTCGAACAGGGTCTTGGCACCGTCGTTAAGGACTTCCGCGACACGGTCCGCCTCGGAACCGGTGAGGTTGACCACGTACAGCGTCTCGGCGGGCGAGAGGCGTATCTCCACGCCTTCCATTTCCTTCACGGCTTCGTAGATCTCCCCGAACTTCTCTGGTGCGGGGTCGCCGCCGAGCGGGTGGTATGAGACGTAGTAGAGGCCTTCCTGCTTCTGTTTCCTGGCCCGGGGGCTGGAGGGGATGGAGCCGTCGGACATCTTAATGGTCTCGAAGATACCGGGGACGGTGTCGGGTATCGACGCGTCGGCCTTCGCTTTCCTGAGGTGTTCGTTGAATTTCGATATGTAACCGTCGTCGCCGAGAGTGTCGCGCATGTACCTCACGCGGGCCTTGGCGCGGTTCTCGAAGTTCCCGCATTCGATGAACATGTCCACCATGGCGGTCAGGAAACGGTACAGGTCCTTCGGGTCCGCATCACGATAAACTAGAAGACCCAGACGGGGGTTCGGACCGAGCCCTCCGCCAGAATAGACGTCGAATTTCCCATTCCCGGTGGCGACGAACCCCAGGTCCCTGGCGGTGGAGTCGGTGCCGTTCTCGGGGGTGTTGCTGAACCCGACCTTGAGCTTGCGGGGCATCTTCTTCCCGTAGACGTAGTTCCTAAGGTACTCCTCGGCGCAGGCTGCGTAGGGTTGCACGTCGAACGGTGCCTCTATGACCCCGGAGAGCGGGGTGGCGGTGACGTTGCGGGGGTTGTCTCCTCCGGTCTGGAAGGTGAATATGCCCGCGTCCAGCGCCTTGTACATGATCTCGGGGATATCCTCCCCCGGGAGGTTGTGGAGCTGCAGGGACTGGCAGGTGGTGATGTGCACCATAGAAGGTCTATAGGATTCGATCGCATCTACGATGAACCTCAGTTTCGGCATGTCGATCCTGCCACCGGACAGACGGAGGCGGACCATGCCCGCCTCGCCGCCCCTCTGGGCGTAGCTTCCGTAGAGGCCGGAGATGCCCTTGAACTCCTTGGGGGACATCTGTCCCGAATAGAACTTCTCGGTCGCATCCCTGAACTTAGGCAGAAGGAGCCTCACGGTGCTCTCGTCCAATGACATGTCTGGGTCATGTGCGGAATGGTATTTACGGGTTATTTTTCGGAGGAAAAGGGGCCGTCCCCCTGGGGGCCAGGGGACGGTTAGGGGTTTTGGTCAACGGAGCTTCACTGGTCGCCGTGTTTCCTCTGCAGGAACTTCGGGCCCTTCCAGCTCCACTCGCCCATGAGGTGCATGGCGGCGGGGCCGACGAAGGTGACCATGAAGAGTCCGTCGATGAGGATTCCGACTCCGAGGGCGAAGCCGAACTCCTGCAGCATGGAGGAGCTTCCCACCAGGAGGGTCAGGAAGGTTCCGCCCATGATGAGGGCGCAGAGGCTGATGGTTCCGCTGGCGCTGCAGATGGCAGCATCTATGGCGTCGTCGTTGGACATGCCGCGGACCCTGTTCTCTCTGACACGGGTGGTGATGAAGATGTCGTAGTCCATTCCGAGTCCCAGCAGGACGACGAACAGGACTATGGGCACGATCCAGCACACCGGGATGTCCAGCAGGGTCTCGAATACCAGGTAGGTCAGGGCCAGGGTCCAGATGACGCTGGCCATGATGCACACAAGGGCACGGACGGGGGTCAGGTAGCATCCGAGGATGAAGAACAGCAGCACCAGCAGCAGCACGATGACCACGAGCTGGATGACGTTGAACTGTTCGCTGACGGTCCCGGAGATGTCGTAGAGGACCGCGTTGGTACCGCAGACCTTGGAGTCGGCGATTACTGCGGAGTAGGTGGAGTCGTAGCCGTCTTCCCCGTGGAAATCCTTCTGGAGGGCGGGTATGAAGTCCATGGTGTTGTCGGACATGGGCTTCTCGGTGGTGACCACCATGATGGAGACGTACATTCCGTCGTCGGAGAGCAGTCCGGTACCCACGTTCAGGACGTAGTCGATGAGGTTGGCGAAGTATACAGGCTTGGTCGAGTCGGACGAGTCCACTCCGACAGCGAGGTCGGGGGTGACGTTGTCCTCGCCGACGAGGGCCCCGGCCTTGGCGACATAGGCCTGCACGTAGCTCTTCACGGCGGAGGGCATCTTCTCGATCAGGGCTGCGTTGATGTCGGCGGTGCTGCCGTCGGCCACGGTCTTGGCCTGCGCCGCGACCTGCTCATCGGAGAGCGAGGGATAGGCGGCCTTCACGTTCTCGTAGGCTGTCTGGTAAACCGTCTGGTAGGCGCTCAGGAAGAGCACGGTCCAGGAGTTCAGTCCGGAGGCGCTGGCCACGATGTCCGTGTGGTCCTTGGCGATCTGGTTGGAGATCTTCATGACAGCGGGGACGTATCCCGTTATGTTGCCGTCCAGGGTGACGGTTAGTGCGTTGGACGTCCATTTCATGTATGGGTACTCGCTGCCTGCCAGCGAAACCGTTCCTGTACCGTCGAGGGCGGTGGTGGGGAACTCCACCACGACGTAGGTGGGCATGAGGGTTCCGCCGTAAGTCTTGTCCATGATGGCGTAGAGTCCTTCCTTGGCCTCGCCGTCGGGTTCGACCGCGATCATGTCGTAGGAGCTGTCGGATGTGGCGTAGATGTAGGTGGTGGGCACGGAGATGACGACGGCGACTGCCACGATGGTCTTGGCGTACTTCCTGGTGACCCTGGAGACCCAGCGGAAGTAGGCGCTGAACTTCCTGGACACCCGGGCGTAGAGACCGTCGTTGGTCCCGGCTTCGATGCCCTTGTACTTCTCCACCCTGTTGGGCCAGAATACCTTCTCGCCGAGCAGGTTGACCAGCGAGGGCACGAAGGTGAGGGCAGATACGAGTGCGAACACGATTCCGAGTGCGAGCATGAGTCCCATGTTGCGCACGAGGGAGAAGTCGCAGATGGCGAGGCATGCGAAACCGATGATGACGGACATGCCCGAGGTGAAGACGGACTCGCCGGCCCACTCGATGGCGGTGACGAGGGCGTCGTGGTGGGAGGCCCCCTTCTTGAGTTCCTCCCTGTACCTGGTGATGATGAAGATTCCGTAGTCGCATCCCGCACCGAGCATGGTGACCATCATGAGGGTGGAGGTGAGGTAGAACACCTGGGTGTAGGACCCGAAGACGAACAGGGAAAGCATGGCGAGGGCGTATGCGACTCCGAATCCGACCGGGGGAACGACCGCGATTACGAGGGCACCGAAGAACAGTGCCAGAAGTATGAAGATGAGAGCGACGCTGAGGGGGTCGATCTTGGCGATGTCGTCGTTCGCGGCGGTCATCGTGTCGTAGGTGAGGGCGGCGTTGCCGGTCACGTAGGTGGTGAAGGAGGTCCCGGCGTTCTTCTGTGCCTGGGACACGATGTCCCTGTTCTCGCCGGTCTTGTTGGTGAAATCGAAGGCCTCGTCGAGGGCGTTGAAGGAGAACAGCATGATGGGGCTGTCGGTACCGTATGAGCCGACACGGGATATCGAAACCGCGGCCTCGGAGCCGACGGTTCCGTATTCCGCGAGCAGGAGTGCGTTTATCTCGTCAGCGAGTGCGGCTACATCCGACTCCTGACCTGTCGTGTACTGAACGACGAGCACCTCGTCCATGTTTATCGAGTTGGAGAAGTACTCGTCCATGATCTCGTTGCCTTCGGTGGATTCGCTGCTGGATCCCGACATGTTGGTGAGCTCGTATTCGAGCACGCTGTCTGCCTTGAGCATAAAGGGGACGCAGCAGACGAGAACGACCAGCCAGACGGCGATGATCATTTTCGAATGTTTGGTAACTGCGTTTGCCATTTTGGCGAACATGATGATTCCTCAACCCCCGTGAAGGTGCGGCGGTATATAACAATTTTGAGCATACTCAAAAATATAGTAATTTTTGTTTGACAGTTATTTAAAGAATATACGAATAAATTTTTAAATTGTAATAAATTTAAATAAAATTT
>CAMNNR010000045.1 GCA_946545675.1 uncultured Thermoplasmata archaeon
GTAGGTCCCGCCGAGGGTGATACCGAGGACGATCGCTATGGTGGCACCGAAGGAGGCACCCGACGAGATACCGGTGGTATACGGATCCGCTAGGGGGTTCTTCAGCATGCTCTGCATGCATGCTCCGGCCGCTGCCAGACCCGCACCCGCGACCAGTGCGGTGAGGAGCCTGGGGAGCCTTTCGTTCCATACGATCCTCATGTCCAGCGAAGTGATTCCGTCGCCCATGTGGGTCAGATGCTCCCAGAGGACCTCGTAAACCCTCCACAGGGTGATATTGTAGGACCCGATACCCATAGCGTATCCCGAGATGATCACAAGGAGCACGAGGAAGACGAGAAGACCCAGGAATTTACGGGCCCTGTCGCGCTTGTATTTGTTTGTCAGCGTCCGGTTGTCGCACCCTGGCTCCACCACGACGTCTTTTTTCAAACTGCTGAGCTTGATCAATGTTTGACTCTCCGTTGTCATTTTATGAGTTCGGCCGTCAGACTTGTTTCATCCGCCGTGACCGAAAGTGAGTGTACAAGGTTGTTGTCGCCGATGCGGTACTCGTAGGTGGTCCCTTTCTCCTGGTACATCCAGGTGGACGTGCCGTCGGCGTTGTGTGATATTAGTTTGAAATCGGGCGTGGGCGAACCCTCGCCGTCACAGAGGAGCACTGCATGCACCGATGATGACTTCCCCCCGCCGTCCCTGACGTCGAGATAGAAGTCGTAGATGAGGAGATTGTCACTCTCCGCGGAGTAACGGGATTCCCCGCTCCCTTCCACCGCCGCACCCTGATAGCTCCCGGTTACGAGGTAGCTGTCCTCATGGAAGTACGGGTTGCCCCCTGACATCTTGTCGAAAAGGGTGACCATCATATAGCCCGAGACCGTCATCATCATCGCGAGGATGACGACCACCGCAGCTACCAGGGCGTTCTTGGTATCCATGGAGTTCACTCTTTTGGTTTCTGCGCCCTTATTGCGAAATATTCGCGGCAGAGCGCAGTCGAGCAGTATTCTTTGCGGGGCATCACGCGCTTTGCGAAATCGCGTATGGAAGTGATCTCCACGAAACCCTGCTTCCGGAGCATTTCGAAATCGTCCCCGGGACGGTCGGCGGTATAGGACCATAGGGTCTTGGAGAACTCGTCGACATGATTGCCAGGTATGTTTTCGCTCCCGCCGTGAAGCCTCATCCTGAAACGGTTCCATGCGGTATCCTTGGGTCCTCCGAACCAGGTCCCGTCGAGATACACCAGCGTCCCTCCGGGGCGGAGGATGCGGTACCACTCGGAGATCACCTTTTCGGGATGGGGTACGGTCCACAGCATGTACTGGCTTACGATGGTATCGAAGGAACCGTCGGGGAACGGGATGTCTTCCGCATCGCCCTGCAGGAACTCTATGTCCTTGCCGTATCTCGCTGCATTCTCGCGGGCGACCTCGAGCATCTTTTCAGAGAAGTCCATCGCGGTCACCTCGAACCCCAGATCTGACACGCGCAGACTGGCGGCACCCGGTCCGCAACCGCAGTCGAGGGTCTTCTTGCCGCATCCCCGAAGGAGTTCCGCATACAGGCCTTCCCATTTCTCCCTGACATCGTCAGGATCATGCCTGGCCCGAGTATGTTCCCCGTATGACTCCGCGCGGTCGCTCCAATGTTTGTTTATTTTCTCGTCCATCGGTTATTCCTTCGTAAAAGAACGGCGGGGTTTCCCCCGCCTTAATCGGTTTCAGTCATCCACAGGTGTGGTCGTGTGTCCGGGTCCGGAGGTCAGCACGAGATAGCTGAGATCGCGGGAGCCCCAGCCGACGAGATCGAGATACTCATCGTAGATGGCCTCGGGGTCGAGCGCACCGAGGACTGGATTGTCCGAGTACAGGTACTTGGCGTAATACACCATACTGATGATGTAGGGTGCACCGTTGAGGATGCAGAACGTCATGGAGTAGATGCTTGCGGTGGGCTTGACATATCCGTCGAGCTGCGTGATACCGGTGTTCAGACAGTTGGTGGAGTTGGTGGGGCCGGTGGTAGCGTTGAACGCCTCGCCGGGAGTCTGAAGGATGATGACATCGACGTCCTTGGCGTATGTGGCGATGTTCTCCTTGGTGACGGTGATGCTTCCGTTGGCCTGGGTTCCGGAGAACTTGGTTCCATAGTTGTCAGCACCGGCGAGGACCGAGTAGTTGTAGGGATCGGTTCCGGTGGACTGCGCCTTGATGGTGTAGGCTCCTCCGGACTCGGTGATGCTCAGGTTGAGCATGCTCTTCTTGTCGGCGATCTTGGCGACTTCATCGGTTATGATCTTGTTGTACTTCAGGTTCCACGTGAGATACTCGTTGGCTGCCTCCCAGGAAGTGGTTCCGGTTATTTCGCCCTGACTTCCGAAGAGATAGCCGAATGTCATGAGTCCGCTAACGGTGTAGCCGTTCTCCCAGGAGGGAAGACGGACGACCTGGGTGGATCCGTATCCAGAGATCTTCTCCTCGATGCCTTTGTTGTAGTAGTTGTCTGCACCCATGCAGAGGACGAGATTGCCCTTGGTGATGGAACTGTAAGTCGAGTCGCTGTTCTCTACAAACTTGCTCTCGAGGGTTGCAACCTCCTCAGCGGAGATGTTGCAGTTGGTAGTCATCATCACATTCTGTCCGGCTGCGGGATACTTGGCAGTGTCGGAGAAGAACTGAAGCTGTCCGTCGTAGTCCTTGCATTGTTTGCTTGCTGCGACGATAATGTAGTGATCGAGATTCTTGTTGATGGTAACGAGCACCTCTTCCGCGAGACACCTGGCCTCGAGCATGAGGTAGAGGGGTTTGTCAGCGTCGGGAACGTTGAAGGTGGTGGCACCGCCAAGCAGTTTTCCTTTGCTGTCAACACCGTTGTAGTTGAGGTAGTTGATCGTGGTCGCTTTTCCGTCGATGAGGGTCTTGACGAAGTCGACGTCCTTTTGGTCGACGACACCGTCTTTGTTGGCATCGCACCAGAATTTGTCAGCATCAGAAAGGTTGCCGTTGGCAATCTTACCCTCGATGTATGTCACATCGTCATTGTCAATATCGAAATCATGGTCAGCGTTTCCCATGACCCAAAGACCGTTGATTACGGTGGGGTCAGCAGGTCCGGACGAGGCAGAGGGGTTGCCGTTTCCGTAGAATATGAAATACCCTCCGGCCACAGCAACGACTGCCACGACGACAACGCCGATGATAATCATCATTTTGTTATCCATAGTATCGGCGGAAATTGGTATTGAGTAACATTAAAAAAATATTTCGTAGGTAAAACGTATTATTAATCTATCCAATCATAATACAAAATCAATAAGTTGTCTTAATGCACGGTTGTTTGTTTTACAAACGTTATCGGTTGTAATACGAATTCGCAGTCTACGCAAATTCATATTATTGGATATATAATCCGATACACTAAAATCATACTTAAAAGATGCGTGCATTTCATAAATGTAAACTGAAATTCAACAATTATTGATGAATTTTGACATTTCGTTTATAAAGTCAAGAGGTTTTTCACGGATTGAATAGTGTCCAGCATTCACTATTTCCGCATACTTCGGATATCTCAAATTATTACAATAATAGGATGCGGTTTCTTCTGTGACCTGGTCCCTGTCGCCGAAGATCACGAGTACGGGCACGGATATGTTGCGTAAAACTCCGGTCATATCGAGGTCCTTCAGGGGGCCTATCGGTATCCCGTCGTTCTTACCCCATAGTTTGAGACATACCTTGCCATACGGCACATGGGCGAAACCGCGTGCCCGCTTGCGGTTCTCCTCTTCGGTGAACAGTACGTTCTCGAAGAGCTCCGCTAGGATCTCCATGGCCTCGTCTCCGACATATCCCTCCCTGACGTAGCGGGCCATGTCTTCCGCCATTTCCGGCGATATGCCACGGAGAATATCCAGCTGGTCCCGGGTCCAAAGAGGGCCGGACAGGAAGGGAGACAGCAGAATCAGGCCTTTGAAGTGCGGGTCTCTGCATGAAGAGGCATAGGCCACCGCAGGTACGGCACCCCATGAATAACCTATGATGACGTAGTCCACGCTGACGAGCCTGGGGATCACATCCCTGGCCTCCGCCATGTAATACTCGGCGTCGAGGTCATCCTCCCCGTTGTACGGATCCGAATCCCCTCCGCCGTACTGGTCATACATCACGGTCCTGAAACGCTCGGAGAGCAGGTCTCCGAAGTCCAGCGGACTGCGTCCCCCGGGGCCCCCATGGATGAAGACGCATGCTGGCCCCTCATCCTTTCCGCCGGTGTAGACAGCGAGCCTGTGGCCCCCGTACTCGATGAAAGACCTCTCCATGGTTAACCCCAATCTGTAAAATTCAATGTTTGCAGGGCTTAATAACTATCGCCCGCAAGTTCGGTAACACACGGATTTCGTAACCAACCCCGAACAAACCGTATTATAAAGAAACGGATATCGTCCTGCATATGGCCATGATAAAACTGGGGAAGAACCACCTGAGATGGTGCTTCGCCTGCAACCTGCCGATCATGGAGGAAAAGAAATGTCCCGTGTGCGGCAACGCCACCGAGACCACCGAGCTCACCCCTCCCGCTGATTCCCGTCCCGGATTCGAATTCGACATACAGCGGGCACGTGGCATGGCCGACAGATGCTTCGGCGAGGGATGCGGAAAGGCAATGATCCCTAACGGGCACATCGTCATCATGAACAAGGCCCCCGCCATCGACAGGATGGAGGAGGTACTCTGCGACGGCATCGTGGTGGCTACCGAGAGGTTCGACCTCGGGAAGGGATGGAGCTTCATCATCCGTACCCAGGGCGCCATGCGCATCGCCAAGATCATGACCAAAGGATGGGTCATCATCAACGATGATGCCACACCTTTCATCAGAGAGAACAAGAACCTCATGGCCCCCGGCGTGAAGGATGCCGACCCGGGAATCCAGGTGAACGACGAGGTCATCATGATGCTGGCGGACCGCACGGTCATCGGTACCGGTGTCGCCAAGATGACCGGAAAGGAGATGAAGGAGGAATCCCGCGGCTTCGCAGTGAAGACACGCTGGCACAAACCCGAGGATCCCGTCGTCTCCGACATAGCCCACACCTGGGAAGAGGTCGTGGAAGCCAACAGGAAGGTAATCGAGAAGAGACGCGACGAGGCGGTCAAATTCGTGCACGACACCATGGAAACCTACAAGGAACTCCCCGCCGTGGTCTCGTTCTCCGGGGGGAAGGACTCCCTCGCCACGATGCTCGTGACCATGGATGCCGGCGTCGACACCCCGCCCATGTTCCTCAACACCGGACTGGAACTGGACGAGACAGTGAAGTACGTTTACGATTTCGCAGAGAGACACAATCTCAGACTCATAGAGCAGCAGCCGCCCAAGGACGCCTTCTACGGCAACCTGGTTTACTTCGGCCCGCCCGCCAAGGACTACAGGTGGTGCTGCAAGACCAACAAGCTCGGACCCACCGTCGCCATGATCAACAACAACTTCCCCAACGGGGTGCTCTCGTTCATCGGCCAGAGGAAGTACGAGTCGGAAGCGAGGCACGACAAGCCCAGGGTCTGGAAGAACCCGTGGACCCCCGGACAGGTAGGGGCCTCGCCCATACAGAACTGGGCCGCCATGCACGTGTGGCTGTACATCTTCTATAAGAAGGAACCTTACAACTTCTGGTACGCCCACGGACTGGACAGGATAGGCTGCTTCATGTGCCCCGCCTCGGACATGGCGGACCTGGACACCATCAAGGAAGCCAGTCAGCAGTACCCCAGGTGGGACGAGTACCTGGAGGATTACGCGGCAAGGCGCGGCATGCCCGAGGAATGGAAGAAATACGGACTGTGGAGATGGAAAACCGCCCCCCAGGCCACAAAGGACGAGATAAAGAGGATCACAGGAAAGGAGGTACCTCCCATGAAACCAAAGGATATCGAGAAAGGACAGGACGACGGCCCCGTGGCCGTCAAGGTACAGGATGGCTATTCCCCCTGCACGATGGGATACAGCATCGAGGCCGCACTGTCAAGACCCATCGACCTGAAGGTCCTTGAGCCCTACAGCCATGCCATGAGTTGGGTGCCCATGCTGAACGAGCAGGAAGGTACGCTGGTGGCCAATTTCACCACCTTCTACGCAGAGGGTTCCATCATCACCAAGGCGTACGTGGAGAAGGATGCCGAGGCTAACATGGACCATGCCGTGCAGATCATCGCACGTGCGTTCAACTGCGTCGGATGCGGACTGTGTGCCGCGAGATGCACCGAGCACGCCCTCTACATGGAGGACGGGAAGGTCCACATCCACGGTGACCAGTGCGTGTTCTGCATGCAGTGCTACGGTCCCTGCCCCGCGGTGAACTTCGCCCCCGCTGCCAAGGAAGAGCAGAAGGAATTCGAGAACTGAGGTTTCCGATGCCCTTCGCCGAAGTCAATGGTATCAGATACCACTACAAGGTCAGCGGTCAGGGCGACCCAGTGCTGCTGATCACCGGGCTCGAAGGTGCCATCGATTTCTGGGACGACACCACGGAGATGCTCAAGGACCGTTTCACCGTCATCGCCGTGGACAACCGCGGTGCGGGGCTGACCGAGTACGAAGGGGATTTCACGCTAGGAGATATGGCGGAGGATGCAGCTGCTCTGATAGAGTATCTCGATATCGGCCCCGTCCATGTACTGGGATGGTCGATGGGTTCTCACATCGCCATGATGTTCGCCGCCAACCATCCCGAACTCACCCGTACACTCACCGTCGTATCATCGTACAAGAGAAGACCCAGCAGGTCGGCTTACATACTCAACATCATCGCCGACGAATATCGCAAAGGGACGATCAGCGAGGAGACCGCGGGTGCCGTGATCAACACCATGGTGAGGACCGAAGGGTTCTTCCGCCATATGGAGGAATCCGGCAGACCCATCAAAACCGCAGACATCGGCGAGAAGGGTAGCATGCTCCAGCAGATGAAGGCGGTGAACAGATTCGACTTCGGAGACCTGGCCAGGAGGATTGATGTTCCCGTATTATCGGTGCACGGCCTGGAGGATATCATGACTCCTCCCCACTTTGGAGACGAACTCGCAGACGAGATCGAAGGCTGCCAGAGACTGAGGGTCCCGGGCGAGGGCCATATTCTCCGTCCCAAGACCTATATCCCCCGCTTCATAGAGTTCATTTCCTCTTGATTCAACATTGCTGGCACATTGGTTTTCCGATTGTTTTTGCATCTGAAAGGTCTTGCGCCCGCATGCACGTATATTTAATAAGGTGCGCACGATAGCCTCCCCTATGTACTACGACCCCGACGATCTCAAAGCCGTGATGGAGCGCGACCCCGCCATCAGGAACGAGAACGACGCCATCAAGTTCCACACCGGTTTCAAAGCCGTCTCCATGTACCGGGAGAGCCACGAGCTTTGGCTCAAGGGAGAGTTCGTGAAAGCCAGGGAGATCAACACCGCTGCCCACAGGGAGACCGGGTGCGACATCCACCCGGGAGCCACCATCGGAAAGAGGTTCTTCATCGACCACGCCACCGGCGTCGTCATCGGCGAGACCACCATCATCGGGGACGATGTCAGCATCTACCAGAACGTCACCCTGGGAGGAGTGTCCACCAGCAAAGGCAAGAGGCACCCCACTCTGGGCAATCGCATCGTGGTCGGTGCCGGAGCGATCGTACTCGGCAACATCACGATCGGGGACGACGTGAGGATCGGGGCCGGATCCGTCGTCGTCAAGGACGTCCCGCCAGACTGCACCGTGGTCGGTGTCCCCGGCAAGATCGTCAAACAGGGAGGGGTCCGCCTGGATATGTCCGACGCACTGGACCACAACAAGCTCCCCGATGTCATGCAGGAACGCATCGACAGGATGGAGAAGGAGATCGCCGAACTGCGCGCGATGTGCGAGGCACTGGCGAAGGACACCCAGAGACTGAGGGAATCACATGACGCTCAAGATTGAGAACACGCTCACCAACAAGAAAGAGGAATTCGTGCCCATCGAGAAAGGCAAGGTCAAGATGTACGTCTGCGGCGTCACCGTCTACGACGACATCCACATGGGACATGCCAGAAGCATCATCACCTTCGACGTTATCAGGAGGTACCTCCAGTACTCCGGATACGATGTCACCTTCGTCACCAACTTCACCGACGTGGACGACAAGATAATCAACCGTGCGAACGAGAGGGGGATCGAACCCCTTCAGCTCTCCTCGGATTACATCAAGAAGTACTTCGAGGACATCGAGAAGCTCGGTGTCAGGAAGGCGGACATCTATCCCCAGGCCAGCACCAGCATGCCCTACATCATCGACATGGTCAAGACCATAATCGACAAGGGCTACGGATACGCCACGCCCGAGGGAAGCGTCTACTTCAGGGTGAAGAAGGTCGAGAACTACGGCGAACTCTCCAACAGGAGTCTGGAGGAGATGAGATCTTCCGGAAGGGTTGACCTCGACCCCGACAAGGAGGATCCCATGGACTTCGCCATCTGGAAGGCGGCCAAGCCCGGAGAGGTCTTCTGGGAGTCCCCCTGGGGCAAAGGAAGGCCCGGCTGGCACATCGAGTGCTCCGCCATGATCGAGCACTACCTCGGCGGCACCATCGACATCCACGGCGGAGGAAACGACCTCATCTTCCCCCACCACGAGAACGAGATCATCCAGACGAAAGGTGCCTGCGGATGCGACCTGGCCAACTACTGGATGCACAACGGGATGCTGGAGACCAAGGGTTCTGACGGAAAGACCGTCAAGATGTCCAAGTCCTTGAAGAACTTCTTCAAGGTGGACGACGTCGCAAAGCAGTTCGACAAGTACACCAT
>CAMNNR010000046.1 GCA_946545675.1 uncultured Thermoplasmata archaeon
CAGCCCGTCTTCATCCACGGATTCCCCTTCGCGAACATCGCCCACGGAAACAACTCGATCATCGCTACCAAAGCAGCCGTCAAACTCGGAGACTACGCAGTCACCGAGGGAGGTTTCGCCGCCGATCTGGGAGCTGAGAAGTTCATGGATATCGTCTGCAGGCAGTCCGACATCAGGCCCGACTGCGTGGTCATCGTCGCTACCGTCAGGGCACTCATGCACCACGGAGGAGCAGACGTCAAGGATCCCTCCACCCTCACCACCGAGGCACTCGAGCGCGGATTCGCCAACCTCGACAAACACATCGAGAACATGAAATCCTACGGTGCACCCGTCATTGTCTCCATCAACCACTTCGCCTTCGACGATCCCGCACACATGGACATGATCCGCAAACACTGCGAGAAGCTCGGTGTCGAAGTCGCACAGAACGACGGATTCCTCGAGGGAGGAAAGGGAGCCGTGGAGCTCGCCGAGAAGGTCGTCAAGATCGTCGACAGCACCAAGACCGACTTCAAGTTCTGCTACCCCGACGACGCCCCCGTCAAGGAGAAGATCAAGGCAGTCGCCACCAAGATCTACGGTGCCGACGATGTCGTCTACTCCGCCGCCGCCGAGCAGTCCCTCAAGACCCTTGAGGAGCAGGGTTACGGCAAACTGCCCATCTGCATCGCGAAGACCCAGTACTCCATCTCCGACAAGGCCGAACTCAGGGCCGCACCCAAGGGATGGAAGCTCGAGGTCAGGGAGGTCAACCTCTCCGCAGGAGCAGGATTCATCATCCCCGTCTGCGGTTCCATCATGCTGATGCCCGGACTCGGAAAGGTCCCTGCCGCCATGAACATCGACCTCACCGATGACGGAAAGATCATCGGTCTGCACTGAAACTAATTCCGGAGGGCTTGGCCCTCCGGTTCGTTTTTCCTTTGCTTCGGGCTGTTCGCTTCTTGCGATATTACTTTGGGACATCCCGCCGCCAAGATCACTGCAGGGAAAGATACTCCGTGCCGCCTTTGTACAATAAAATCGGACCGGATGGCTGTATGCAGGACTGAGAACGAAACATGGCCGGCCCTCTGAACATCTGGTTACTCAATCCTTTTTTTTGATTTGTTGTGAACAAAAACCAAAATTATATAACGATTGGAGGTATCGTCCATATAGGCGAAATAATGGATGCCAAGATAATCGCAATCATCGCAGTGGCAGCGGTCGCCGTCGCAGGAGGCGCGGCAGCTGCAGTAATGATGGGAAGCGGCGGAGGTAACGGCGGGGATTCCCCCAAGGATGCTTCGCAGATTGCATCATCATTCTCTAAGGACTACACAGGTTTCTTCGGAACCGATTTCTATCTCGCGGAAGGTGCAACGGCTTCATCCGCCAAAGCGTACTATCCCAACGGATCGACCAGCGGATACGGCTCGGATAGCAACTACATCACGTTCAAAGCCTTTGACAAGACCTCCGAGGCCAAGGAGGAGTTCGACACGAACAAGGCGGATTACCAGGCCCAGATCGGCAAGACCGTCATGGGTTCTACCATCAAGGGCACTACCGAGAAATCGGGTCTCGACGATGCCATCGGATACTACAACAACTTCAATATGGGCACCCAGTCCGCTTACATCTACTACACCGGATACAAGGCGAACCTGTTTTTCGAGGGATACATCTACCTCAAGAACGTCAGCATCGACGATGATACCGAGATCGCCAAGCTGGCCAAGGCCATCAACGACGCCATAGCCAACCCTATTCCTACCGAACAGGCGAAGAAATATGTCTCTTGAACCTCCGGCCATCTCTTCAGACATGGGGGTGGCATTCGGTTCTAATGATTTCGCCGACAATGCGAGGATTGTGGTCGCCGAGTCCGCAGTGAACTTCGCAACTGCAGTCATCAAGGCATTGACCGCTTAAACCCGCCGGAGAAGCCAAGGTGAATGCAGTGGAATCCGAATCCGGAAACATCACCGAAGCCATCTCCAATTACCGTGCCCAGATCCTGCTGAAGATCCTCGTGATTACGGCAGGACTGGCAATCCTTCTTTTCTCTATCGTCGCAGGTGTCACCATCGGGACCCACGAGATATCCCTGGGCTCGGCATTCACATTGATTTGGGACCATATCGCCGGCGTCAGCTACGAACCGGGTTCCCCGGAATGGTGGGACAGCTATGTGGTCTGGGAGGAGAGGCTTCCGCGCATATTCGCCGCGCTCTTCGCCGGGATGGCTTTGGCTGTCGCCGGAGTCGCGATGCAGTCCATTCTCCGCAATCCCCTTGCCGACCCCTACACCACCGGGATATCGTCCGGGGCCATGGTGGGGATATCCGCGGCCATCGTCCTTGGGATCACGGTCCCCTTGTTCACCGACGAACTGGGTCTGATGGCCAACGCGTTCATCACGGGGATAATTCCCGCGCTGGTCATCGTCGGGATTACGAGGATGAAGAACAGTTCCTCCGCCACCATAATCCTGGCGGGTCTGGCCATGTCATTCATGTTCGGCGCCATAACTCAGATGATCATGATGGGTGCCGAGGCGGAGAAGTCCCAGGAGACCTACAAGTGGATGGTGGGGACCCTCAACTACGTGGTATCGGACAAGATCCCTCTGATGGCGGTCATCACCCTGGCCGGTTCCGTGTTCTTCCTGTTCGCTTCGAAACAGCTCAACCTGATCTCCCTCGGGGATACCGATGCCAAGAGCCTCGGTCTTAACACGGATACATTCCGCAACGTCTGTCTGATTGTCATGTCGCTGATGATCGCCGAGCAGGTGTCCGTCACAGGCGTGCTGGGATTCGTGGGACTCGTGGTGCCGCATATGCTGAGGATGGCCGTGGGCCCGGATGTGAGATATCTCATCCCGGCTTCCATGGTGTTCGGCGGGGCCTTTGTCATTTTGGCCGATATCCTGGCTAGGACGGTCTTGGATGGCATCTCCGTGGGAGTCGTCGTGTCCGCCATAGGGGGACCCCTGTTCCTGGTCTTCATTATACGCAACAGGAGGGAGATCTGGTGAGCCGTTTCTCCGGACTCTACGACAACTCGAGGGAGGTCCGCAACTACGAGCTGGGTCTTTCGAGGAAGGTGCTCTTCGTTGTTGCCTGCATCATCATGGCCGTAATCGCCCTCGGCCTGGAGATCTGCCTGGGGAAGGCCGGGATAGGCTTCGTCGAGGCATACAGCATAATCTGGGACCACATCACCGGCAACATCCCCACCGATCCCGCAGGCATACAGAAGGATGAGATCGTCTGGAACCTCCGCATCCCGCGTGCGCTGGGGGCATTCTGCATAGGTATGACCCTGGCGGTCTGCGGAGCCGCCATGCAGAGCATCATGAAGAACCCTCTGGCCGACCCTTACACTACGGGCATCTCGTCCGGAGCCGGATTCGGGGCCATACTGGCCATAGCGCTTGGATTCTGTATCGTGCCCGGTGTCGTCGGTTACAACGCCATAGTCATCAACGCCTTCGTGTTCTCGCTCATACCGACCGCCTCGATCATACTGATCTCGAGGCTGAAGAATGCCAATCCCACCACCATGATCCTGACGGGATTGGGTGTGATGTACGCGTTCAGTTCCATGACCTCCCTGCTGATGTTGGTAGCGGACCCGCAGGACCACAAGACCGCCTACGTATGGAACATCGGCACCGTGGGTGCGATCACTTGGGACAATCTCATATTCGTCATAGTCGCGGCAGTCATCGCCGTCGGATTCATGCAGTACATGGCCAAGATCATCAACATCCTGGCGATGAGCGATTCCAACGCCAGGGCATTGGGTGTCGACGCCAACAGGATGAGGATCTACATCCTTATAGTCACGGCCGTCACGGTGGCGATGGCCGTCAGTTTCACGGGCAGCATAGGTTTCATCGGACTCCTAGCGCCCCACATGGTCAGGATTTTCATAGGTTCCGACAACCGTTACCTGATACCCGCATCCGCCGCCTTCGGAGGGATGTTGCTCCTTTACTCGGACTGCGTGGCGAAATCCATCGGAGTCACCGGGGTCCCTGTAGGGGTCATTACCGCGGCCATAGGAGGGCCGCTGTTCCTTTACGTTCTTTTCAAGCACCGCAAGAAGATTTGGAGTTGAGTAGATGAGGATTAAGATCGAGGATTTGGAATTCAACTATTCCAGCACTCCCGTGCTGCACGACGTGGTGCTAGATTTGGACGGTGCGCAGTTCATATCGGTTATAGGGCCGAACGGGGTGGGGAAATCCACGTTGATACATTGCATGAACAAGGTCCTGAAACCGACCCACGGGACCGTCCTCGTCAACGACACCGACCTTTCGGAGATGAAGCTCAAGGATGTGGCGAAGATCGTCGGATACGTGCCTTACACCTCATCGGACACGTTCCCCCTGACCGTCGTCGACACGGTGCTGATGGGAAGGAGCCCCCACACGGGATGGAAGCCGAAGGCGAAGGACTTGGACATCGTCTACAGCATCCTGAAGATGCTTAGCATAGACCATCTCGCCGACAGGCCGTTCAACGAGCTTTCCGCGGGACAGCACCAGAAGGTTATGCTGGCCAGGGGACTGGCGCAGGACCCGGAGATACTTCTGCTCGACGAACCCACTTCCAACCTGGACATCCGCCATCAGCTGGAGGTCACGAGCATCCTCAGGGAACTGTCGCTCCACAGGGACATGCTGGTCATCATGATAAGCCACGACATCAACATCGCCGCGAAGTTCTCCGACAGGATGATCCTGCTCAAGGAGGGAACCATATACGCAGCCGGGGCCCCCGAGGAGGTGGTCACCGCAGATAACATCCGCGAGGTCTACGGGGTGGATTGCGAGATAATGGTATCCGATGGTCGTCCCCATGTGATCCTCAAGATGCCCGTGGGGTGGGAGGAACAGCTGAAGAAGCTGTCGATGCCCCCCAAAGAGGGTACCGTATGACCAGGGTGCTGTTCGTCTCTGTCTCCACTCCCGCCGTGAGGCAGGCCGTGGATTACGCACGCAGGGTATCGAAGGACCTTCCCGAGATATCCTTCGCGATATACCATCTGGGCGGAGAGAGCTGCAACGCAAGGGTCGACATCCCCAGACTCAGGGAGGACATAAGGTCCTCCGACCTTCAGATCATCGACCTGATGGGCGTGGAGGGCCGCTTCATGGGCATCATGGCCTCCGAACTGATGGCCTCCCGGGCCCAGCGCATTGTGATCGGCAGACCCGGCCCCATCGGCCACAGGCTGGGAGGAGTGGATGCACAGAGGAAGACCTCCGCACCGGAGGATGCAGGGAACATAGACCTGTTCGCCTCGTACTTCCGCAGATGCGCTCAGGGGGACATCGCGAGCGGACTGAACCTCATCCTGAGGAAGTACTTCCATTACTCGGTCCTCCCGGAGCCTGTGCCGTTCGTCAGTGACGGCGACATCAGGATCAGGGACCCGGATTCGATGGTGTCTTACGGCGACCTCGATTCATACAGGAAAGAACACCGCTGGGACAGTGCCAGAGGAACCGTTGCGGTGATCTACAACGCCAACAACTATCCTTCGGACTGCTCCTCGGCACTCTCGGAGGTCGTCCGCTCCGTAAACGAGTTCGCCAACGTCATCCCCATCGCATCGGACCGTTACGGATACGACGACACCACCGCACTGAGGTCGCTGCTGGGAGTGACGCCCGACGTCATCGTCGGCTTCATGGGCTTCCGTTTCATCTCGGGACCCATGGGGGGCAGCAGCAGGGCGGCGATGGAATTCATACAGGACATGGATGCCCCGTTCCTCAGACCCTGTCTGCTTACCCGTTCCACCAGGGAGGAATGGATGTCGCGCACATCCGGCTTCCAGGTCATGGAGTTCATGATCAACGGCTTCATGCCGGAATTGGACGGGGGCACATGCATATTCCCCGTAGCGGTTAACGAGGAGACCGAGGAGATACCCGAATGGGGCATCAGGCTGTCGGAGGTAAGGATAATCCCCGACCGCCTTTCCCGTCTCCTCGGGAAGATCCGCGGTCTGCTGGAGCTGAGATACAAACCCAACGGGGAGAAGAGAATCGCGATAGTCGGCTATAACTATCCCCCGGGGGAGGACAACCTGTTCGGAGGTTCGTTCCTCGACACCCTAGGTTCCCTTTCATCCATAGTCGATTCCCTCATCGCGGAGGGCTACGACGCGCGGCACATAAGTGCCGAGGAGCTCAGGGACTCGTTCATCGCGAACGGGCTCCTGAACGATTCCCTCTGGGGATTCGACGAGAACAGGATGATACGTTACAGGGGGTCCGCAAAACACCCCGCCGCCATGGACGAGAAGTGGGGTCCCGCTCCGGGCGACGTCCTCGCGGATAAGAACGGTTACCTGATCCCGGGAATCGTCGACGGGAACATCTTCATAGGTATCCAGCCGCCCAGGGCATCGAGGAACGTTGATTCCAAGGCCTATCACGACCCGTACACCCCGCCGCACCACCAGTATCTCGCATTCTACGAGTGGATAGATTCCGAATTCGGGGCGGATGCCGTGGTCCACATCGGTACCCACGGGACGCTTGAGTTCCTGCCGGGGAAGGAGAACGCCATGTCCGGCGGGTGCTATCCCGACATCGCTTTGGGGGATCTCCCGCATTTCTACCTCTACTACACCGGCAACCCGTCGGAGGCCATGCTCGCCAAACGCCGTTCCCATGCATCGCTGGTCAGCTATATGCCTCCGCCATTCGTCAGAAGCGGACTCTACGGCGATCTCTCCGAATTGGAATCGCTGATCGCTGAGTACCGCGAGAGCAGGATCGCTGACGCCGGCAGGAGCGAGAACGTGCTAGATATCATCCGCGAGAAGGCCGAGGCCATGCGCCTCCCTACCGACATCGACGATCTCGAGCATGAGCTGGAGGACATCAGGGAATCCCTCATCCCCCGCGGGTTCCACATCTTCGGGAAGGGATTCAGCAGGGAGGAGGCCGAGGAATTCGCCATCCAGAGCTCGATGTTCCCCAGGGGCGGAGACCGTCCGCTGAAGGACATCCTCGAAGACAGGGGGTTGGCGGAGAAGTACGATGCCGAACAGCTCATAAGGGATTACAACGCCGGCAGGATGCCGGACGAACTGAGGTCCGATGGGGAGATCGCCGCTTCTCTCGAAGCCGAGAAAAAGGTATTGGAAGGGGCTTCCGATTGCCATGAGATGAGGAACCTCCTCCAGGCCCTGGACGGGCGTTTCACCATGGTCAAGCTGGGAGGGGACATACACAGGAACCCGGAGATACTGCCGTCAGGCTACAACATCGTCCAGTTCGACCCCCGCGCGGTGCCCAGCGAATCCGCCTTCAGGAGAGGTGCGGAGGCGGCGGACAACATCATCCGCATGTACCGGGAGGAGCACGGCGGCGAGTATCCCAGGTCCGTCGCGGTTGTGATGTGGGGATTGGAGACCTCGCGCACGCAGGGGACCACCTTGGCGCAGATCCTCCATCTTCTCGGATTCAGGATGAAGGGCAGGGGCATGGACTTCGCGAGCCGTTTCGAACCCATCCCTCCCGAGGAACTCGGAAGACCCAGGATAGACGTTACTGTAACAATCTGCGGATTCTTCCGCGACATGTTCTCAAACATAGTGACCGGTCTCAACACCCTCTTCGCCAGACTCGATTCCCTGAACGAGCCCGACGACGTCAGCTACTTCGCCGCACACACACGCGGGAATTACGCCGTGTTGAAGGAGAAAGGCTATTCCGAAGCGGATGCCAGGGACCTTTCTGTATGCCGCCTGTTCGGGCCCGGGGAGGGACTGTACGGGACGGGAGGTATCACCGATGCGGTCAATTCATCCTCCTGGAAGGATGAGGAGGACCTGTCGGACATATTCAGGAGGAACATGGGTCACGCCTATTCCATGAGGTACCGCGGAAGGGATGTGCCAGAGATCATGGAGATGAACCATTCCAACGTGGATGTGGTCACACAGATGCGCGATATGAACGAAAGGGAGCTCATCGACCTCGACCATTACTACGAGTTTTTCGGAGGCCTGTGCAAGACCGTCGAGACCTCCCGCGGTTCGAAGGCATCGATGTACATCACCGATTCCGCGGGGCCGAGACTCAGGACCACCGACGTGAGGAGGTCAATCGAGCACGGCATACGTGCCAGACTGCTCAATCCCAAATGGATCGACGGGATGCTTGAGACCGATTACCACGGCGCACAGCACATCAACGACCGTTTCGAGAACGTACTCGGTCTGGCTGCGACCACCGGTGCCGTCGGGTCCGCGGTGTTCAGCGACATGGAGGACGTGTACATCAAGGACGAGGAGCTCAGGGAGAGACTGCGCAGGAACAACAAATGGGCACTCATGTCTATGATCAGGAGGCTCTTCGAAGCCAACGAGCGCGGTTACTGGGATGCGGACGATGAGGAACTGAAGGCACTCAAGGAAGCCTATCTCGAATGCGAAGAAGATGAGGAGTTGGATTCCGATAGAATCAATGAAAGGAGATGAAAGAATGGACAGCAAGATATTGGCCATCGTCGCGGTTGTCGTTGTAGTGGGCGCAGCCGGCGGAGGGGCATTGATTTACATGAACATGGGCAACGGCGGAGGCATGCCGGACGGGAAGGATTTCGATCAGTCGTCGGGTGCGCTCCTCGTATACGGGAACGCGAACTGCGATTCCAAAATCGATTCCGCGGACGTCACCGCCATACAGTCGTTGATCGATTCAGGCGGATACGAGAAGGTGGCGGATGCCAACCAGGACGGCAAGGTGAACTCGGACGATATCGATTTCGTCAACGACATCATCTCCGGGAAGAGGT
>CAMNNR010000047.1 GCA_946545675.1 uncultured Thermoplasmata archaeon
GGTGCCTTCGACAGCCCCCGCCGCGAGGACTTCTTGAAAACCGTGGACCTCATCATCGGCGAACAGAAGAAAGCAGCCGGGAACTGATCAGTTACGCCAGGTCACAGGGACCTCGTCGGTCCTGAAGCGCTGCCTGACCTCGGTATCATCGACTTCCATCCTGACTCCCGAATTGTACATCAGGTTGCCGAGCCACGCGATCATAGCCCCATTATCCCTGCAGAACTGCCTGTCTGGTACATAACTGCGACCACCGCGTTCGCGGGCCATGGCATCGACCATCTCGCGGAGACGCGTGTTCTGCGCGACACCTCCGCCCAGGAGCACCTCGTCCTTGCCGATGTGCGCCATCGCCCTCTCGGTGACCTCCGTGAGCATCGAGAACACCGTCTCCTGCACGGAGAAACATATGTCCTCCAGACGACAGCCCTTGTCCTTGAGGGACATGGCAGCGGTGAGGATGCCTGAGAAGGAGACGTCCATCCCCTTGACTGAATAAGGTAAATCGAGGAGCTTGTCGCCGTCTTTGGCGAGTTTCTCTATGGTCGGGCCCGCGTAGAACCCAAGACCCAGATCGCGTCCGAGCTTGTCGAGCATATTGCCGACACCCACGTCCTGTGTCTCTCCGAAGATGCGGTATCTCTGGTCCGAATAGGCGATGACCTGGGTGTTGCCACCCGAGGCATATAGGAGACAGGGGTCCGTACACCCGGTAAGGGCGTTCCCGATCTCGATGTGGGCGATGCAATGGTTGACTCCGACGATAGGTTTCCCCAATGCCACTGCCAGGGAACGTGCTGCGGTACCTGCTACACGAAGACAGGGGCCCAGACCCGGACCCATCGAGAACGATACCAGATCGACGTCCTTCAGGGAGATCCCTGCATTAGAAACCGCCTTCACTATGGTACCCGATACCACGTCTGCGTGGTGATTGGCCGCTTCGCGGGGATGCAGTCCGCCCTGCGGGGGCCTGAACATATCGATGACGTTCGCCAGGACGTTGGCCTCGGAATCAACGATACCCACACCTAGGGTATGGGCGGTGCCTTCTATTCCCAGCGTTATCATGCTTACTGCAATCCCGCCTCCCCTTATATAGGATGCTGGTCGATAAGAGTAGGGTTTTAATAGGACCAGTAAATACTGTGATTTACTGGGCTCATGGTCTAGGGGTTATGACGTCACATTGACATTGTGAAGGTCGCCAGTTCAAATCTGGCTGGGCCCACCACCTCTACTTTTCGACCTTACTTCATTGCCGACCGGCTTTTTCGTTTACCAGTTGATCAGTGATCGGGTGAAGGTGTCCCCTGAAACCAGGGAACAATCAAAAAATCGATAAAACGGATTCATTCAGGAAGAATCACGTTGGGTGGACATCCGGGATCCCCGAGAAGGTCCTTGATGGTGACAGTGTTGAGATAATCGTTTATCAGAACGTCCAACTTCTGCCAGAGAGGAAGCGTCTTGCATACGCCTGCACGCTCGCAGTTCACCTTCCCGTCGTTGATACATGCCACAGGCCCAACGGGGCCCTCGGTTATCCTCAGCACCATGCCCACGGTGCATTTTTCGGGAGGTATGGAGAGGGCATAGCCCCCTCCTTTTCCGTGCGTTCCGGACACAAGATCGGCCTTCACAAGCAATGCCATGATGCTCTCCAGATACTTCTGGGATATTGCCTGTCTTTCGGCGATCTCCTTCAGGGGGATGCATCCGCCCTCACCGTTCTCAGCGAGATCGATCAGAACGCGGATAGCATACCGCCCTTTGGTTGTGATGAACGCACTCATACATCATTCCTCAAAAAGTGCTGTCGATAAGTATCTTTCTCCCGTATCTGCGAAGATTGCTACGATATTCTTGCCTGCGTTCTCAGGTTCCTTGGCAAGCTGCAGTGCTGCGGTGAGTGCAGCACCTGCGGATATACCAACCAGGAATCCCTCCTTCTTTCCGATGAGCCTGCCGTTGGCAAAGGCATCTGCATCTTCGACAGCGATAACCCTGTCGTACACCTCGGTATCGAGGGTGTCGGGCTTGAATCCTGCACCTATACCCTGGATCTTGTGGGGACCTGTCTTCCCTTCGGAGAGAAGAGGCGATCCCTTGGGTTCGACTGCGACCACCTGGGTCTTTGGATTTTTGGACTTCAGGAAGCGTCCTGCGCCGGTGAGGGTTCCGCCGGTTCCCACGCCTGCCACCAGGATGTCGACCTTGCCGTCCAAGTCAGCGTAGATCTCGGGTCCGGTGGTACGGAAGTGTATGTCAGGGTTGGCAGGGTTGACGAACTGGCCCGGGATCACCGAATTGGGGATCTCCTTAGACAGCTCCTCGGCCTTCGCCACGGCCCCTTTCATTCCTTTCGCACCTTCGGTCAGGATGAGTTCCGCACCATAGGCCTTAATCAGCTTGCGGCGCTCCACGGACATGGTCTCGGGCATCACGATTTTGATCCTGTAACCCCTGGCAGTGGCAATGGAGGCAAGCGCTATGCCGGTGTTACCGGATGTGGGCTCTATGAGCACCGTGTCCTTGTTTATCTTCCCCTTGGCCTCAAGGTCGTCGATCATCGCCTTGGCGATGCGGTCCTTCACTGATCCTGCGGGATTGAAGAACTCCACTTTTCCGAAGATCCTGGCCTTCAATCCGAACTCTTTCTCGATGTTTGTGAGTTCCACCAGAGGGGTTCCGCCGATGGTCTCGTCTATGGATTTGTATAGCATTTGATTCACTCTCCGATTGCTTTGAAGCCCTGCTCCAGGTCTGCGATTATATCATCGATGTGCTCCGTACCGATGGAGAGACGCACCGTGTTCGGTTTGATTCCGGCTTTCAGCAGAGCTGCCTCGTCCAATTGAGAATGGGTGGTGGAGGCAGGGTGGATCACCAGGGATTTCACGTCTGCCACGTTTGCGAGCAGGGAGAACAGTTTCAGGGATTCGGTGAACTTCTTGGCCTTCTCCGCTCCGCCCTTTATCTCGAACGTGAAGATGGACCCTGCACCGTTCGGGAAATACCTGTCGTAGAGAGCCTTCTTGGCACCTGTCTCCAGTGACGGGTGGTTGACCTTCTCGACCTGCGGATGCTTGCTGAGATACTCCACCACCTTCAGTGCGTTCTCGATATGCCTCTCCGTACGGAGCGACAGGGTCTCGAGTCCCAGAAGGAGCAGGAACGAATTGAACGGGGAGATCACCGCTCCCTGGTCCCTCAACAGGGTGGCCCTGATCTTCGTCACGAATGCAGCCTTTCCGACCGCCTCCGTGAACACGATTCCGTGGTAGGAGGGGTTGGGCTTGGAAAGGGTGGGGAACTTGTCGTTCTGTGCCCAGTCGAAGTTTCCGCTGTCGACGATGAGTCCTCCCATAGCCACACCGTGCCCTCCGATGAACTTGGTCGCGGAGTGCACCACGATGTCCGCTCCGTGCTCGATGGGTCTGAACACCGAAGGAGGGCTGAATGTGCTGTCAACGATCAGCGGTATCCCGTGTGCGTGCGCGATCTTCGATATGGCATCGATGTCTGCCACGTCGGAGTTGGGGTTTCCCAGTACCTCGGTGTACAGCAGTTTCGTGTTGGGTTTGATCGCTTTCTCGAAATTCTGGGGATCGGAAGGGTCGACGAAGGTGGTCTCGATACCCTGCTCCCTAAGAGTGTTCTCGAACAGGTTCGCTGTACCTCCGTAAATGTTCGAAGAGGACACCACGTGATCGCCTGCCAATGCGATGTTCTGCACCGCATAGGTAATCGCCGCTGCACCTGATGCAGTGGTAAGGGCGGCGACACCGCCCTCGAGGGCAGTAATCCTCTCCTCGAGAACGGAGGAGGTGGGATTCATCAGGCGGGTGTAGATGTTCCCGGGTTCGGTAAGTGCGAATCTGCCGGCAGCCTGCGCTGAATCCTTGAATACGTAAGAGGTGGTCATGTAGATGGGGACTGCCCTGGAATCCGTCGTGGGATCCGGTTCTTCCTGACCTGCGTGCACCTGTAAAGTTTCCAATCTGTATTTTTCGCTCATTGGTTCACTTACGCCTCTATCACACCGCATCTATTAAAACCTACCTACTTACTTGGTAGGTAAATAGAAATACTATAATCTCTTTGAAACCCCCGATACTAATGCAGACGATCTATCTCGATAACGCGGCCACGACCAAAATGAAACAGGAAGTCCTGGACGCGATGCTTCCCTATTTCTGTAACGAATACGGAAATCCCGCCAGCATCCACCCGATGTCCAAATCGCCCCGTGATGCTGTGGCTGTCGCAAGAAAACAGATTGCCAAGGCACTGGGTGCCGACGAACACGAGATCTTCTTCACCTCTGGTGGCACCGAATCTGACAACTGGGCCCTGAAATCAGGATATATATTGAATAAGAAGAAAGGAAAACACATCATCATCTCCGCCATCGAACACCATGCCATACTGGAGACAGCGGAATTCCTGGAGAAGGAATACGGGTGCGAAATAACCCGCATAGGCGTCGATTCCGAAGGTGTGGTGAAAATGGACGAACTGGTGGCTGCCATTCGTCCTGACACGGTTCTGATATCTGTAATGACTGCCAACAACGAGATAGGTACGATCCAGCCCATCTCGGAAATCGGGAAGATAGCACGGGAGAAGAACATCCTGTTCCACACCGATGCTGTTCAGGCATTCGGCCATATCCCGCTCGATGTGAACGAACTCAACGTCGACATGTTAAGTGCCAGCGGTCACAAGTTCGGTGGTCCGAAGGGAGTCGGATTCCTCTATATCAGAAAAGGGATCAGACTGCCACCGTTCATGCACGGAGGAGAACAGGAAAACGGAAGACGTGCTGGAACCACCAATGTGCCAGGCGTTGTCGGGATGGGCCTAGCTGCCGAGATATGTGCCCGCGATATGGGCAAGAACATAGAAGCACAGAAGCGGCTCAGAGACCATCTGATAGAGAGGATCGAGAAGGAGATCCCGTATTCCAAACTGAACGGACACCGTACGAGGAGACTGCCCGGAAACGTGAACTTCGGTTTCAAGTTCGTAGAGGGCGAATCGATGCTGATGTCCTTGGGAATGAGTGGCATAAGCATCTCCACGGGTTCCGCCTGCGCATCCGGTTCCCTGGACCCCTCGCATGTCCTTCTGGCCATCGGTCTTCCCCACGGGGATGCACACGGCTCGGTGAGGATCTCGCTATCTGACAGCACCACACTGGAGGAGGTGGATTACACAGTCGACCGCCTGAAGGAGACCGTGGCCAGGATCAGATCCCTCTCCCCGCTTTACGACGATTTCATCAAAAAACAGGAGGCCTGAGGATGTACGACGGAGTATACAGTGACAAGGTGATCGACCACTTCACCAACCCCCGCAATGTCGGCGAGATAGAGAACCCATCCGGTGTCGGAACAGTCGGCAACGCGAAGTGCGGAGACATCATGAGGATCTTCCTCGACATCGACGAGAACGAGATCATCAGAGACTGCAAGTTCAAGACCTTCGGATGCGGAGCGGCCATTGCGAGCAGCAGCATGGCCACCGAGATGGTGAAGGGTAAGTCCGTCCGCGAAGCGATGGAGATCACCAACAAAGCTGTCATGGAAGCGCTTGACGGCCTCCCGCAAGTGAAGATACATTGTTCCCTCCTGGCCGAGGAAGCCATCCATGCAGCCCTCTGGGACTATGCAACCAAACACGGAATAACCATCGAGGGCCTGAAACCCCCGAAGAACGACATCAACGACTGAACACGGAGGTGTACCACATGCCAATCAAAGTACCGGATAATCTGCCGGCCATATCCGCACTGGAAGCGGAGAACATATTCCTGATGAAGGAGACCCGCGCCCTCTCGCAGGACATCAGACCCCTCAGGATTGCCATCTTGAACCTCATGCCCACCAAAGTGGACACGGAGATCCAGCTGATGAGACTCCTCAGCAACACACCGCTGCAGATAGACATCACCCTGGTGATACCCGCTACACACGAACCCAAGAACACCTCCGCCGATTACCTGAGGAAGTTCTACAAGAGATTCTCGGAGATCGAGGATTCGAACTTCGACGGCCTGATCATCACCGGTGCTCCCCTGGAGGACAGGGATTACGAGGAAGTGGATTACTGGGACGAGATCAGCCATATCATGGACTGGAGCGTCAACCACGTAACCACCACGATGTACATCTGCTGGGCAGCCCTGGCGGGACTCTACCATCATTACGGGATTGAGAAACAGGACCTCCCCTCGAAGAAGAACGGGATATTCGAATACCGCAACGTCTCCGAGGGCGAACCGCTCATGAGGGGCATCGACCAGGTGCTGAGGATCCCGCAGTCCAGGTATGCGACGGTGAACACGGAGGAGATACAGAGGAACCCGCGCCTCCATGTCGTGGCCGTTGGGTTGGACAACGACCCTGGGATAGTCGTTTCGGACAGGGGAGAGGTGTTCATCACAGGGCATCTCGAATACGATGCGAACACCCTGGCCAATGAATTCGACAGGGATCTGGGCAAAGGTCTTTCCCCGGTGTTCCCGGAGAACTACTACCCCCGTAACGATACCCGTTTCGACCCTCCGCTGACCTGGAGGAGCTACGCCACGCTGATATTCACCAACTGGCTGAACTACTACGTCTATCAGCTGACGCCCTACGACATAAAATGTGCTAGGATGAATTGATCAGGGGAGGAGCGCGATATTCTCGCTCCTCACCACATCCTTGTATTTCATCTTGGAACCCAGGATGTTCTTGGCCGCATCGGACCTCATACCGCGGATGCGGTTGATGTCCTCGGAACCATAATCGGGACGTCCGCGGGCGATGACGGTGCCCGCACACTCGATATCCACAACGGCTCCGGCCTCGAAACTCCCCTCTGCGAATTTGATTCCCACGGGCAATAACGACTTATGTGCCAGGAGTGCTTTCATGGCACCCTCATCGACGATGATCTTGCCATGGGCCTTTACTGATTTCATCCACCTGCGCTTCTTGGTGATGGCCGCATCGGCGGTGAAGATGGTACCGACGTCGTCTCCGAGAACGGTGCGCCTGATGACATCCTTCTCGGAACTCGAAGCGATGATCATCATGCATCCCGCATCCTGACAGATCTTCGCGGCTTTGAGCTTGGTCTTCATTCCCCCGGTACCGGCCTTGGAACCGGGTCCGCCCGCCATATCCTCTATCTCAGGGGTGATTTTTTCCACGGTCTCGATGAGTTTCGCATCGGAATGTTCGGCAGGGTTAGCAGTATACAATCCGGATACGTCCGAGAGGATCACGAGCAGATCAGCATCCGCCCTGCTGGCGATGACAGCCGAAAGGGTATCATTATCCCCGAAAGCCGCACCTATCTCCTTGATGCAGATCGCATCGTTCTCGTTGAAGATGGGGACGACGTCGTACTTCAGCAGAGTGGAGATGGTGTTGTTCAGATTCAGGACAGTGTCCCTGTTAGAGTAATCGTCCATGGAGATGAGGATCTGGGCGACGTTCAGTCCGTGCTTCTGGAAACTGTCGTTCCATTTCTGCATGAGGATGCCCTGTCCCACCGAAGCCGCTGCCTGTTTGATGGGAATCTCGTTGGGTTTGGGTTTGGCATTCATCGCCTTGAGGCCTATACCCACGGCTCCGGAGGAAACGATTAGGACCTCCATTCCAGCCTTCTTGAGGCTTGCAACCTGGTTCGCGACATCATCCATGAAGGATTCGGAAGGCGTGCTCCCGCCCTGCGTGATGGAGGATGTTCCCACTTTGACCACGATGCGTTCGACGTTTGCCAGAAGATCCTTCCTGACGGTCATAGCGTCACCTCCTCTCCAGGTCGATCTTCCTGTGGGTGTAGGGCTTGGCGTTCTTGCCGGCGTAGTCCTTGACGACATGGCCGTTACCGACGAGGACGTACTTGTAAATCATCAGACCCTCCATGCCCATCGGTCCGCGGGCGTGGATCTTGTTGGTGGATATCCCGACCTCAGCACCCTTGCCGAAACGGTATCCGTCGGCGAATCTGGTGGAGGCGTTGATGAAGATGTCGGCGGAGTCCACCCTCCTGGCGAACTCGTCCTGTTTGGCCTTGTCCTCAGTAATGATCGCATCCGTGTGGTGCGATCCGTTGGTGTTGATGAGCGATATCGCCTCATCCATGTCCTTCACGGAGCGGATGGCGATGACGAGACCGTCGTACTCAGCGGTCCAATCGTCCTCTGTGGCCACCTTGTAATCGAAACCGATAAGATACTTGGAGAGCTTCTCCTCCACCCTCATCTCCACCCCGTTGGCTGCGAATGCATCGGCCATGCGGGGCAGGAAATAGGGGGCGATGCTCTCGTTTACAAGGACCTTCTCCACGGCGTTGCATGCCGCGGGGAACTGTATCTTGGAGTCGAGGACGACGCCGAAGGCTTTCAGCAGATCGGCGTCCGAATCCACATAGATATGGCATATGCCAGCCGAATGACCCAGCACAGGGATGTTGGTGTTGGTCTGAATGTATCTGACGAAGGAATACGAACCCCTCGGGATGAGCAGGTCGATGTACTCGTCCATCTTGAGTATCTCGGAGATGTCCTCCCTGGTCTCCATGAGGACGAACGCCTCGCGGGGGACTCCCGCGGATGCAGCGGCTTCGCTGAGGATGTCGAAGAGGATCCTGTTGGACCTCCTCGCCTCGGATCCGCCTTTGAAAAGGATGGCATTGCCACTCTTCAGGCAGAGGGACATGATCTGGGGGACCACCTCGGGTCTCGCTTCGAATATCACCCCGATAAGGCCTATGGGGCATCTCTTCTGGTATAATTCGAGG
>CAMNNR010000048.1 GCA_946545675.1 uncultured Thermoplasmata archaeon
CGAAGGGCTCGCCCCTGTACTTGGCCAGAGCCTGATCGACCTGGGCGTTGAGATCCTCCTCGGTGACGTTGTGCAGGGAGGCGGTGCGGTATCCGCACATCGTGCAGCCTCCGCTGCCTGCTTTGGCCCAGCAGCACCCGTTGGTGCGCATGATGAGCACCTGCGCTTTGACAGTCTCACCGCCTGCCATGTCGTTCTCCGACCAGGCGGCCTCGAGTTCGTTCGGCATCCTCTTGGATTTCATTGATGACCCCACACGCACTCTCCAATTATATATTTCGCACGCGCCTCGCACGCAATTATTAATAAAGGGCACCCTTACGACCCTTCAGGCTATAGCAATGGCAAAGAAAATCATCGTAATCGGATCCGGTGCTGCAGGAATGTCGGCAGCTTCGGCAGCGAGGGCTGCAGATCCCGCTGCGGAAATCACCGTTTTCACCGAGGACAGGGATGTGGCATACTCGCCCTGCATGATCCCCTGGATCCTCGAGGGAAAAGCAGACTGGAACGACATCATCATGCACGACCCTGAATGGTACGGCAAAGAGAGGAACATCAAAGTCATCACCGAGACCAAGGTGGAATCCGCCGTCAACGACCGCGCCAGGGACGGAACCGTCACCAAGACCGTCACCGCAGGCGGCAAGACCTACGAGTACGACTCCCTGGTCCTCGCCACCGGCGGAAAGGTGTTCATCCCTCCGATAGAGGGAACCCAGCTACCCGGAGTTTTCACCGTCAGGACCGTCAAGGGCGGACAGGAACTCGAAGCGTACCTGAAGAAGTCCCAGAAGGTCGCAATCGCAGGTGCGGGAGTCATCGGACTCGAACTCGCACTCGCACTCGTCAACATCGGAAAGGATGTCACGGTCATCGAGATGATGGACCAGGTCATCCCCCGCATCGCCGACAAGGATATGGCGGAACCCGTGCAGAAATACCTCGAAGGAAAGGGTGTCAAGTTCATCATGAAGACCCCTGTGCAGGGCGTCATCGGAGAGAGCAAGGTCGAAGCGGTCAACGCTGGCGGCCAGAACATCCCCTGCGACATGGTCGTATTCGCCACTGGAGTCCGCGCCAACGTGGATCTCGCGGACCAGATGGGTCTCGACAAGGGACAGATGGGCGCACTCCTCGTATCCCCCACCCTTCAGGCCTACAAGAGGGGAAGGATCGTCCCCGACATCTTCGTAGCCGGAGACGTCATGCAGTGCCAGTCCGCTGTCTACCCCGGACCCACCATGAGCCAGCTCGGTTCTTCCGCCAACAAGGAAGGAAGGATTGCAGGTGCCAACGCAGCCGGCAAGAAACTCGAGTTCGGCCCCGTCGCAAGCCCCTGGGTCAGTGTCATCGGAGACCTGCAGGTCGCAGGTACCGGAATGTCCCTCGGACTCGCATCCTGGTACGGTGTCGACTGCGCCGTCGGAAAGGCGGAAGGCCTCACCCGCGCAAGGTACTACCCCGACGCCAAGAAGATGACCGTGAAGGTCATCGCCGATAGGACCACCCACCGCCTCATCGGCGCACAGATCCTGGCTGGCGAGGAAGCCACCGGCCGTATCGACTGGCTGACCGCTGCCATCGTCAAAGGCACCACCGCTGAAGAATTCCTCGTGGAGACCGAGAACGCATACTGCCCCCCCACCGCCATGGTCAGGGAAGTCGTGTTCAGTGCCGTCGAGGACCTCATCGCGAACCTGTGATATCACATGGATTTCAACGAGTACCAGAAACTCTACAAGGGTCTCAACAAGCCCGAGGATGTGGACAGGTTCCACGCCGAAGGCTATGACCTCAACCTCCTGGAGACCCTCTACAACCAGAAGGTCAACAGGGTCGTGAAGAAGAGATACCACATCGTGAAGCACAACTCCGCCAGGATCCTACGCCTCTGGAAGAAGGGCAGATCCATCTGCGAACTCGCGGACGAGTACAACTTCCCGCCGATCCTCCTGGCTATGATGATTTTCGAAGAGGACGGATGCAAGAGGAAACACTTCTGGGAATATGTGCGCGACCCCTCGCTTCTCGACAGCGAAGTCACCGCCGAGGAACTCAGGGAGGCATCCCGCAGGGACCTCGTCTACTCAATCGAGGGCAACGAGAAATCCAGGCAGAGGGGACAATGGGGGGAGGGCCTCCTCTGGAAATGGCTCGACGGCATGGGAGTCAAATACAAGACCGAAGCCGACGAACGCCAGGAGGACGGACAGCAGGGATCTAAGACCCCAGACTGCCTCCTTGACCAGCCCATGGACTTCTGCGGTCAGAAGATCTATTGGATAGAGAGCAAAGCCTCCTTCGGCGATGCACAGGAGTTCAGGTTCAACTCCAACAAACAGCTCATACCCTACACCGAGCTCTTCGGCCCCGGCGTAGTGGTCTATTGGACCGGCCATCTGGACGGTCTCGAGTGCCCCCCGGGAGTCATCCTGGAGGACATCGGAATTCTTGAGAAAAGTCTGAAGCCCTGGAACGGGGAATGAGGGGGTCACCCCTCACCCCGGTTCACAGCGCGGGAATGTTCTGAGCGCGCTCTTCCCTAAGCTCGCCCATGGTAGCGACCCTTTCGGCGTAGGCATTGTGCTTGTGGATGGATTCCTCCGAGTCGCTGATGACGGTGATCTCCGCATCGTCGGGAAGGTCCTTGTAGTGCTCGACCATGAGAGTGAGGCCGTTCCTGACGACATCCTCCACGAAACGGGTGTTGGTGTGTGCGTTGATGACGACACGTCCTTCGTCCTCCCTCTTGAGGAGTTCGAAAGTGGGGGTGGAAGTGGATTTCTCTGCGATCTCGATGAGGTCGTCCACGAGAAGGTCCTGATCCAGACCGGTGGTGACCTTGACAGTGACCACATTCCTTTGGTTGTGGGACATCATGGGGAAACGGGGGTTCTCGACGTTGAGCATCTCCCCGACGGTCTCCTGCGCGCAAGGGCATGCGGTCATTCCGATCACCTCGACACCGATGGTCTTGCGGATCTCCCCGTTCCTCACGCCGTGGGCTCCGGCATGGATGGTGTAGAGTTCGAGGGTGTCCCTTCCTGAGGGGGTCTTGTTGGCCTTATAGTACTCGGCTTTGATGGTGACATAGGCGTTCTGAGCGTACTCGTGCTTGACGAGGAGCTTCTTGATCATGTCGACCGCCATGTTCTCGAGACCGGTGACAGGGGCGGATGTGCTCTCCTCCGCGACTTCTCTGAGGACCTCGACGTTGCGGGAGAGATGGGAACCCCTCTGGGCTGCGGGAAGGTCTACGAAGATGTCGATGGTACAGTTGACAACGCTGTTGAGCGGGTTGGTGAGCTCGGGCCTCTTAATCAGCACGGGCTTGCGGACTCCGGATACTCCCACTTTGGAGAGTTTGAAACCGGAAGAACCCTTCCCGTACTGTACGTCACATTTCAATGCCATGGTTGGGAGTAATCTTTGGACTACTTAAAAGCTAATCTGTGACAAAAACGATAGTAAGTGATTCGGACCGCTTTTCCCGATTGCCGAACAATCAGTATTTAGACAGGTCGAACGATGCAGCTTCCATGATGATGTGCGGTGTGGACGAAGCCGGCCGCGGGCCGATGTTCGGCCCCCTGGTGGTCGGAGCAGTCTATTGCGAGGATGATTCGGTCCTGAAAGAGATAGGTGTGAAGGACTCCAAGAAACTCACACCGTCTGCAAGAGACCGCATGTACGACCAGATCGCAGACGCGGCTACACTATGGGTCACAGTCCCCATTTCGGCTGAGGAGATAGACGAACAGATGAAGTCCCAGTCTCTCAATATGATCGAGCTGGCACTGTTTGTTGATGCGGTCGGGAGGATGCCCACGGATGTGATCTACGCAGACTGCCCCGACGTCGATACTGACCGCTTCGCCGGGATTATGTCCGCCAGACTCGAAGGCAGAAAGGTCGTTGCCGCCCACAAAGCTGATGCTCTTTACCCGACGGTTTCCGCCGCTTCCATAATGGCCAAGGTCACACGCGACAGAATGCTGGATGACCTTCGGAAGGAGTTCTCCTGCGACATAGGTTCGGGGTACCCGAGCGACGAGGTCACAAGGTCCTTCATAGAAAAATGGATTAAGGATAACGGTTGTGCCCCTCCTCATACACGCAAGTCTTGGGAGCCCGTGAAAAAGATGATATCCGCACGGCGCATGACAAGTCTTGACGACTGGTGATACTATGACCATGGAAGCACAAATCAGGGAGCTTGTCGACAAGTTCAACAACAAGACCGAGAACGATGAGAATCTCAGGAAAGAGGTGGAACACCTCAAGAAGACCATCAACATCGATCTTGACACTGAGAAATACTCCCTCAAGCTCGAAAACGCCAAGATGTACGACTTCAGCACCGAGCTGATAGAGGGTGCTGACGTCATCGTCACCAGCACCCCCGAGAACCTCCAGAAGCTCCTGGACAAGGAACTCAGGCCCATGAGGGCGTACCTCACCAAGAAAATCACCATCAAAGGAAAGATTCAGGACCTTATGTTCCTGAAGAAATTCTTCTGAGACAAACCCCTTCCCTACGTAGGAATTAAATATTATATCCTGCGTAGGGCAATTATAGCGAGGTAGGGTAGCCAGGATATCCCGTCGGGCTCATAACCCGGAGATCAGACGTTCAAATCGTCCCCTCGCTACCATCTCTTATAATCAACTTGAATTTCAAATACTCAGGATTCTATCATCCGTCATGGATCGGGTCCGCATCTCGATGGTCTGCATGAACTCCCGCTTGGGCGATATAGCAGGAAACTCATCGACCATTCTGAAATATGCCAGACTTGCAAAGGAGACCGGTTCCGACATAGTCTGTTTCCCGGAGATGTCACTCACAGGATACTCGATGCCCCGCAGTTTGGATTATGCATTGTCTCCCGATTCTCCCGAAGTCAAAAGGATCGTGGAGGCTTCCCGGGATCTGAATCTCTGTATCATTTTCGGTTTTGCAGAGGTTGGCGGACATATCGCGCAGGCTGTGGCTGAGAACGGAGAACTGCTGGGAATCTACCGCAAAACCCACCTTGGACAGAACGAGAAGAACTATGCAAGCCCGGGCGATTCACTCCCCGTCTTCAGAACTTCCAAAGCCACGATCGGGATTCAGCTTTGTCTCGAATCCCATTTCCCGGAGATATCTGGCACATATGCAACCAAGGGTGCGGACATCATATTCATGCCTCATGCTTCCGGGCTAAATCCAGAACGCAGACGCCTCACTTGGAACAAGGTCCTTCCCGCACGCTCCTATGACAATACCGTCTTCGTCGCCACCTGCAATCAGGTAGGGGATAACGGGATAGGTACAGTATTCACCGGCGGTGCGGCAATCCTGGATGTCCGCGGTGACATCATCGCGGAGGATTATTCAGGAGAGTGCATACTGACAGCTGACCTGGACGGAAAACTGCAACATGAGCTCCGTACGGACGGGAACCGCAATATGAGAAGTCTCTACTTCCTCAACCGCCGCCGTCCGGACATATATTTCCGCTGACTCAGTCCCTGTAATGTGCCAGCGCCCTGAGGTTATCACAGGGTGTACGCGGCGGGACCCCGCATTCAGGGGTTATGAGCGCATAACCGATGTCGGAATACTTCTTCGCGTTCGCAACGATGGCCTCGGGAGTTCCCTGGAGCATCAGGTCGATCGGAGGGATGCCTCCGAGCAACTGGACCTTGCCACCTATCCTCTCGTAGATCCCTTCAGGATCGTAAGAGGTCTCCACGGATAATCCAGTAGCCCCGAGATCGGCCAGCGAATCGAGGACTTCGGAGGTCTCTCCGCAGGAATGGATGGTGGTGAATCCCTTTGCTGCCGCGATCATCTTCTTCACCGGTTCCCCGACGAAATCATCGAAGTTCTCAGGGGGAAGGATCTCAGAAGACGCTTCGGCTATGATCTGGACGTCGTCCGCGTTCTCGGACAGCACCTTGACGAACTCGACCGAGAGGGGGGTGATTGCATTGACCCAGGACATGCATTTGTCAGGATCCATGAGCATCCCCATCAGGAAGTTGTCCACTCCGGTGAGCAGGTATGAGATCGTGAAAGGATCTATGCACCCTGCCACGGTGAAGACCTCCTCATGCTCCTTGTGGATCTTGGCGGCCGCATCCGCAATGAGTTTGCATCTGCCCCCGGAAACGAATTCCGCAGGGGACATGAATGCTGGCACATCTATGATCTCATCAGAGAAGAAGGGAGAGCTCTCGACAGCGGGCTGGGTGCTCTTGTTTCCGGGCGAGACTTCCGCACCGAGACGGCCGCACTCCGCGGTGAGGTCGAACGGCACCTTGGCCATCGCGAAACCGAAGATCTCGTGGGGTTGCAGCGACAGCTTGACCATCTTATCAAGTTCGAAATTGGCATCAGGCCAGGAGATACCACAGTCGTCCATCTGTGCGACTGTTCCGGTCTGAGTGAAAATTGCAGGTGGCGCCATTTCTCCGCGGCTGCCGTTCAGAGCGTTGATTATCTCGTCGCGGGTGTTCATGGTTGCGCACCCACATATGAGAATAAAAAAGTTGGCGGGTTAGGCCCGCCGTAATGAATTTACAAAAGACTTTTCGCTTCTTCCTCGGACATATCCAAAGCTTTGAGCATGTAATCAAGCGCCTTCTTGGCGTATTTGGCGCGTGCTTTGGGATCATCGAGAATCTCGCCGTAGGTACCGAGAACGTTGTTGTAATACTCGATAGCGAATTCCGAGTAGAGCGAAGGGGCCATGGATTCATCGATCTGGGCAGCCTCGTTGTATGCTTTCTCGGCTTCATCGTACTTTCCGACGGAAATACAGAAAAGGCCGTAGGACTGGTAGTACTGGGGGTTCATGTCGTCAAGTTCGATGGCCTTGGTGTAATCGGCCATAATCTCCTCGTCCTTGATCTTGGCACCGAACATCCCGGATGCGTAGTTAGCGCTCTCGGCCCTGCAGTACCATCCCTCGGCATCGTCAGGGTACTCTTCGGTGAACTTCTTGAAAGCGGTGTGGGCCTTCTTGAAGTCGCCCTGGTCCATCGCCTTCATGGCTGCGTCGTATTTTTTCTGTGCTGCCGCGTCCCTTACAGGTCCGGAAGCCTCCATCTCTCCTGCCATACTACCACAATCGACTTTCCCTATATAAATGGAAAACCCATCCAAAACCTACCGCAGTCAGAGAGTCTCTGCGCGGACACGTATATATAACGCGTGCGAATAATCGCTGATAGGTCTTCGAAATGGACAGAGAGATTGTGGCGAGGGTGGCAAAGGCCTCGCATATCAAACTAACCGATGAGGAACTGGAGAGGTACAGCAAGGACCTCGGAGACATCCTCGATTACTTTGCGATTCTGGACGAGGCACCCGACCACGAGGGCGCCGGAGTCAATCCCGTCGAGATAGCAGACGTCCTCAGGGACGACGTCCCCGAGGAGAAGTTCGCCTCAGAGGATCTCCTCAGAGACATGAAGACCTACGACAACTACATCAGGGGGCCGAAGCTGGTATGAGCGACGCGGATACGCTCTCCAAACTAGAGAGGATCAACGAGAAGTACCAGATGTTCAACGACTTCTGCAGGGACGGTGAACTGGGAGATGCCAAATTCCTCTTCTCGGCCAAGGACAACCTGACATCCTGCGAGTACGAGACCTGTGCAGGTTCCAGGATCCTCGAGGGCTACCGCCCCATCTTCGATGCAACCTGCATCGCCAAGCTGAAGGCCGAAGGTGGCAAACTCATCGGAAAGGCGAACATGGACGAGTTCGGTTTCGGAACCTTCTCCACCAACTCCGGTTTCGGCATACCCAGGAACCCCTTCGACCTGTCCAGGTCCTGCGGCGGTTCTTCCGGAGGTTCGGCATGCGCGGCAGCGGTCATCGATGACCACGTATCGCTCGGAGTCTCCACCGGAGGATCGATCTGCTGTCCCGCCAGTTTCTGCGGCACCTACGGAATCGTGCCCAGCTACGGACGCGTTTCGAGGTACGGTCTCATCGACTACGGAAACTCCCTCGATAAGATCGGACTCCTGACCATGGACCCCAAACAGATGACGAAGTACCTGCCGGTAATCGCAGGCAGAGACAAGGAAGACCCCACCTCCTGCGTTCAGCCGGAACTCAAAATCACACACCGCAAGATGACTTCCGTGGCAGTACCCAAGGAGGCCGTGGAGGGCATCGCCAAGGACGTCCTGGAAGCGTTCGACAAGGCGCTGGAAGACCTCAGGAGCATGGGCATCGAGGTGGAATACGTCGACATGCCCGAACTCAAATACGCCATGCCCGCCTACTACATCCTCGCCACTTCCGAGGCATCCACCAACCTTGCAAGGTACGTCGGTATGAGATACGGCCACCAGGACGGGGACCTCACCCAGAAGTTCGACGATTACTTCACATCATTCAGGACCCAGTACTTCGGTGACGAAGCCAAGAGGAGGATCCTCCTGGGAACCTACACCAGGATGGAGGGATTCAGGGACAGGTACTACGCCAAGGCCCTGCAGGTCAGGATGGTCGTCATCGACGCCTACAAGAAGGTCTTCGCCGACCACGACGCGGTCCTCACCCCCACCATGCCTTTCGTCTCCCCCAAGTTCGACGACATCTCGAGGATGACCCCTGTCGAATCCTACAAAGCGGACTTCCTCACAGTCCCCCCGAACCTCGCGGGAACCCCTCACCTCAACTGCCCCTGCGGATACAACGCGGACGGCATGCCCATCGGAATGCAGTTCGT
>CAMNNR010000049.1 GCA_946545675.1 uncultured Thermoplasmata archaeon
CAATAAAAACTGTATCCGGTTTAGAGGTGAATCCATTCTTTTTGGTCTGTTTCGACAGATATCTGTTCTCACTTATCTGGCTTCTGCATCAGTCTCCCTTGCCGCTTATGTCCTTCATCCGTAAAATCAGCTAACTGAGAATGGGGACATCCCCTGTACAAGACCCGCTTTTATCGTCAAGCACCCTAGCTCTAAGTACGCTAAATGTCAAATGCAGGCTCAGAATCACAAAGGGATTCCATGATTCTTTGGCCCTTTCTGTTCTTTCAGCGAGTCATTGAGCATACGTCACTGTGAATTGGGGACACCGTCAAGCCTACTTGCTGGAAAACGCGCAGCCAGCAACCCTTTCACGGGGACTCGTTTTCCAAGAAATACAGGACGACCGCGGAAGAACGTGCGGCCGCCTCTTTCGTGAATTCATCGAAATCTGACGGTGCCGTACCATCCGCCTTGTCCGATACCGTCCTGATCACGACGAACGGCACATTGTTTAGGTAGCAGACCTGGGCAATCGCCGCACCTTCCATCTCGCAGCACATGCCTCCGAAGGCAGCTGTGATTGTCTCCTTCTGTTCGACAGTGGAGACGAACTGATCTCCGGAGCAGATCCTCCCTTCGTAGACTTTCACGCCGGTGGTGTTCTTGGAGATGGCATCAAAGGCTTTCTGCCTCAGGGTGGCATCGGCTTCGAAAGCGTATTTTTCGGTGTATGGGATTTCTCCCTTCTGGAAACCGATGGGACTCACATCGAAGTCGTGCTGCACCGCATCGGTGGATACCACGAAGTCGCCTATGTTGAGACAATCGTCGAGTGAGCCCGCTACCCCGGTGTTGATGATCGCTCTCGCATTGAACTTCGTGACTAGGAGCTGTGCACATGTGCCAGCATTCACTTTGCCCATTCCGCATTGGACCACGACGACATCGCATCCGCGGAGTTTACCCACGCAGAATTCCATGCTCTCCACGGTCTCCTTACGGTCTATGTGCATCGCGGATTTGAGAGTCGAGACCTCAGCATCCATGGCACCGATGATGCCGATGCGTTCTGGTTCGTCGGAAGTTCCGGGATTCTCGATGATGTGGACACAACCCGCAGTAGCCAAAACGGCAACAACCACGATGACAAGGGTCTCGTAAGGTTTCATGAAGGGGGCGTATGCGTGCCACATAAAATAGTTGATGATACCGTGAGTTTCAGGAGATGTTGTTGAACTCGTAGAGTCCTTTCTGAGCAGGGGGCAGTCCGCGTTTGCTCCTGAGGATTCCGCTCAGGGTCTCGAGCCTGTCCCTCATGAGCTGTTCCTTCTTCTTGGCGGCGCCCTCCATGGCCTCGTCCATGGTTCCCGCAGCTACGAGGACGTAGACCTCCCCGTCATTCTTCCTCCCAGTCCTTCCGCGCCTCTGGATGGTACGGATTTCCGACGGCACCGGTTCATAGAATATCACCGCGTTGGTGCTGGCGATGTCCAGCCCCTCCTCGCCTACGGAGGTGGAAACGACGACGTTGTAGATGCCCTTCCTGAACTTGTCCAGGATCTCGATCTGCTCCTTCTGCTTCAGGCCCCCGTTGGCCTGTCCGATGAGGGTGCAGACCCTGGCGTCGGTCACTTTGGACAGCTTTTCGGAGATTACGTCGCAGGATTCGCGGTACTGCGTGAAGACGATGACTTTGCTCTTGGGGTCAGCGGCGAGCATCTGGCTCACCAGACTGAGTATGCGCGAGATCTTGGGGTGTTCCACCTTGGACTCGCGGACGATGTCCCAGACCTTGAGGTATTCCGGACGTTTGACCAGTTCTGTGTCGGCCTTGGAGGGTTTCTCCGCCTCGGCGTTCTCGTTGACCGAGCGGAGGTACGAACGGAGGACGCTCATCCCCTGTGTCTCCGCAAGGTCGATGGCGTGCAGGATCTTGATGCAGATCGACTGCACGGTCAATCCTCTGAACACCGTCATGGTCTTCTCCCCGCGGGCCAGACGCATCTGCAGGGACTGGGCGATGGAGAGCATGTGCTTGGTGGAGGGAGGCCAGTTGGGATTGGTGAGTCTGAGCTCGGTGAGTTCCAGGAAGTAATGATCGAGGAGCGTTCTCAGCTGGTCGGAGACCATCATGAGCTCCTTCGGCATGTTCACCTCGATCCTGTTTACGTATGTGTCGTGGACATACGGGGATACGTCGGGATCGTCATCCGAGCGCACCTCGATCTTCGTAAGTGCTAGATTGTCGCAGACCTCTTCGATCTTCTTGAGGTCCGATCCCGGTGATGCGGTCATTCCCATGGAGATCGTGTTGTCGGCGACATAGCGGGCGACGTTGACGTAAGCGTAGTTCCCGGTCCCCCTGTGGGCCTCGTCGTAGATGACCAGTCCCACCTGGCTGAGGTTGTATACCGAGTTATCAAGGTCGTTGGAGACGGTCTGCGGGGTGGTGACCACGAAGTCGCTGGACTCCATGATCGCTTTCCTCTTGACGGGTGCCATCAGCCCGTTCATTTCACCGACCGTGTGGCCGTCTAGCATCTCCGAGAAATAGGTACGGTGCTGGTCCACCAGCGGTTTGGTGGGAGCGAGCATGAGCACCTTCTTCCCGTGTTCGAGGACCTTGGCGGCCACGATGAGTGCCACCGCGGTCTTACCAAGTCCGGTGGGAAGGATGACGAGCGTATTCTCCCTGAGGCAGCATCTGGCTATGTTGCTCTGGTAGCGGCGGTTCTCCACCTTTCCAGGGGCTATGCCGGGTGCTGAGAGGTACTCCATATATGTCAGAGATTCCGAGTCTATATAAAGCAATCCCAGGGATGCCCGAAAGTGAGATTACTGGATATTCGACACGATATTCTGCTTTGCCTTCCTGAATTCCCTGTTGGCGAGCCAGATGAGCATCACACCGCCGAACACGTGGACGAGGACCATGCTGTAGATGATCCACTCGAAGGATCCGAACCCGTAGGCCGCCACGGCGTACATGCCGAGCTTGACGAATCCCCAGATGAAGTAGAAGTTCATGGGAATCTTGGCTTTCTTGAGGGCCTGCAGCATTGACGATCCCACACCCATGAGTGCGCTGAAGGGGATGAGGAAGACCGATACCCTCAGGGTCCAGATGAATTCGGGACGGAGGGCGGCCATGGAATCCTCCACTGTCAACACCCATATGAACGGCTCTGCGAGGATGAAAAGGATCGCAGCCGCCAGGATTCCGAACCCCACCACGATCTTCATGGTGTATTTGTATGCGGTGTTCATCTTGTCCAGGTCGCTCTGGCCGTAGGCAGCGGAGCAGACGGGGACCATGGCGCTGTCCAGGGCACGCCCCGGCAGGTTCACCAGTCCGATGTACCTCCAGGTGAAGTTGTAGAACATGACCGCATTTACGCCGCCGGCCACGATCAGGAAGACCCTCTGGATGAGGTCGGTCATGTTGGAGATCATGGTCTGGATGGTCTTGGGGGCACCGACGTCGAGGACCTCCTTCACGGTCTCCTTGTCGAATTTCATGGCGGCCCTGTCCAGCTTGATGATGGTCTTGTTGGTGGCGTACCAGTAGAATCCGATGAAGATTGATAGCAGTGCGGAGACGGAAGTCGCCAGTCCGGCTCCGAAGACCCCGAGCCCCATGATGTAGATGAACAGAGGGTCGAGGGCCATGTTGAACACGGCCGCAGCAATCTGCAGGACGGTGGATTTCTTAGCCGCACCTTCGGCGCGGAGGATGGAACTGAGGATGGCACTGACGAGCAGTGCGGGGGACATGAGGATGTAAGGCATCAGGTACGCCATGCTCTCGTCGTGAATGTCGCCTGCACCCATCAGGTCGATGGTGGGCCCGGCCAGCAGGAAGACGATTGCCGAAGCGGCCACGGAGAGGATGATTCCCAATGTGATGGAGTTGCCGGCCAGACGGTTGGCGACCTCGTTTTCGCTGCGTCCGAGGCGGAACGCGATCGTGGTGGTGGAACCCACTCCCACACCGATCCCCGCTGCGACCATCAGAGCGTAGATCGGCGTCACCGTTGCCACGGCGGAACTGGCATTGGTTCCGAGACCGGATACCCAGAATGTATCGACGAACTGGTTGATCTCCACGACCGCCATGGCGAAGATGAATGCTATCGCCATGCTGCGAATCGCTCTCCTGGGTTCGCCCAGGAGTATTTCGAGGTCTTTGGTATTCGCCGCCATCGTCACACCGAATAGGATGTAATCTCCAAATGTATTATTATTTTATAATTTGGTGATTGGAACGGGTTATCGTAAGACCTTTTTTAACTGTATTCTCACCAAAATGCGACAACCCTGCAGGTCTGTAATGCTGCAGGGATGTAGTAAAGGTTCAAAGGTCCTCGGTGAAGAACATGCATTCCACCGGAATGCCCTTCAGGAGCTTGTGTCTCGCATCGAAATCCGAGTTCTCCACGAAGACACCGATCTTGACGATTTCCACGTTCTGGGTCATCGCCAGTTTCACCGCAGCTTCGATATCCTTACCGTGGGACAGGACATCGGTGATGATGACTGCTTTCTTCACCCCGTCAAAAGAACCGGGTGCAGCAGCGAGAATATGTTCGCCGTGGTGGGTCCTGTAGGTGATCACGGGTTGTTCCTTCTGCTCCTTATTCTCCCACAGACATATGAGTTTCTTCTTCATCCTCTGGGAGACGCTGTCGGCGAAATAGGAACCCGCTTCCGCAACACAGATGATGGCATCGAACACCTCGCGTTCGAACATGTTGTAAATGTACTCGGCGGCTTCCGCAAAGGCTTCTTCGTCCTCGATGACACCCTTGATGTCGACTGCCTTGTGGTTGCCTTTGTCTGTGATCCTGATAAGTTCCTGCATATGATCACTCCGCATCCACGACGAGGGTGGTGGAGAAACCGGTCTCGTCGAACTCGTCGCTCACGGCCTTGGTTTCGTCGTTGTATTTGGCGATGACCACTATAGACCCCTTCTGGTCAACGGGTACCTTCACGACACCTTCGGCATCGGTCTTGGAGAACTGCAGGTCCTGCCAGGCGCTGTTGTACACGACCACCTTCAGATTGGGCATCGGCCTCCCTTCGTAGAGGACCCTGAAACTGGCAGTATCACCAACTTTGTAAGAGGCGCGGTCGGGCATGATCTCCAGGGTGGCGTGCATGACATTTCCGGGGTCGGCAGGATCGAGGGAGATGATCCTCTTGGCGACCATGTTGTATGCGCTGGAGTACTTCACGTTCTGGTAGTCGCGTTTCACACCGCGGTGCCATCCTTCGTCGTTGGTGATCCATACGCTGTTGGAATCGATGTAGAGGGTGTACACTTTCGCTCCCTTGTCCTCGAAGCTGAACCTCCATCCGCGGGGTTTGTTGATGATCTCCCTCTCAGGGTTGGGTGCGCGGCCGTTGTCGTCGTAGAGCAGGACGTTGGCGTAGTCGGTGGGCATGGGTTTGTCGGGTTGGAGTTTGTGGCCGTAGAGCCCGAATGCCTCTATTGTGCCTTCCTTCCTGACCACGTCACTGATCCACATCTCGTGGCCGTAGGCCATCCTGCTGAAGCTCCTCTCGGTTTCCTCATCCATTTCCTGATGATTCCTAGTCATTATTTGGGTATTACGAATTTACTATTTTAAGCATACCCTGTGTGTAAAAAAACTATATTGATATGTTTAAAACAAGGAAGGCAATGTGGGCATCATGAAGACTGGGACCATCGTCCTCGCGCAGCATTCCAGCATACCCAAGGAGAGGGAATTCGCCGAATCCTGTGCAGAATTCCTGAGGTCCAGAGGCAGGAAGAACGTCAGGGTCGCATACCATCACGGTCCCCCATCTTCCGACAGTGTGATTACAGGGATGTTCGAGGAGGAGGGGATAGACACGTTCTGCATCCTACCCCTGGCCATTGCAGAGGGTAATCAGACCATATGGAATATGCCGCATGCGATGGGCCTCCCTGACAATGCTGGTTCCTGGCGTATGGTAGGGGAACATGACATCGCCACCAGGTTCTCCACCGCAATGGGGCGCGAACCCTCGATTCTGCAAGGCATCATCCGTATGCTGGGGCCATCTGTAGAAGGTACAGGAGTGATTCTCGTGGCATACGGGTCCCAACTCACACAATCGGCCAAGACCGCCGAGTATTATGCGGAAGGACTCAGGAACTCGGGATGGATTACCGCCTGCGGTTATGCGAGGCATGGCCCCACGACGGAGGAGGCAGCGGAGGATCTCCGGAAAGTGGGGTGTACACTGCTGAAGGTCATCCCCCTTTCGATCACCGTCTCCGGAAAATGGATGAAGGGAGCTATCGAAAACATCGGGAAGGAGGCCGAGGTCCTTCCCCCGGTGTCCTCCCTCCCCGAGTTCATGGAACTTTTGGATTCAAAAGTGCCAGAGGACTGGTGAATTCACCAACCGATGGATTCTTCGATGAGTTTCTTCGCGCATTTCAGATTGCCGAGTGCAACCGAGTCGGGATACGCATCGACTAAAAGTTCGCCTTCCTTGTCGGCCTTTACGACATCCCTGTCATAGAACACCCCGACTGCCTTGTAGGGCTCGATGCCTACCATCTGCGCGGTGAAGCTGACATCGGATTCCGTATCAGCTTTGTTGACCACGAGCACTGTGTCCTTGATGCCGAGGTCGTCAGCGAGCTTCTTCACCTGTCTCGATACCTCCGAGGATTTGGCGGTGGGTTCGGATAAGACCACATTGCAGTCGAAGCTTGCCGCGAGTCCCCTCCCGAGGATCTCCGGTCCGGCCTGGGAATCCACGATCGCGATATCGTAATCGCAGTTCTTCTCCACGTAGTCGAGGAGCATCTTGATGACGGATATGGCAGAACACAGGCATCCGTCCCCGCCATGCTGTATCGCACCCATGATGACGATGCGGATCCCGTCCTCGGTGACCACGGAGTGGTCCTGCAGTATCTCCTCGCCGGATTCGCTGATGCCGTGCTCCTCTAATTCCTCGGAGATCTCGGATTTGTCCTCGGTGATGGTGGAGATGTTCCCGTAGGGTACCCCGAAGGAGAGTGCGAGGTTCATACTGGGGTCGGTGTCGAACACGATGACCTTCTTGCCCTCGCGGGCCATGAGCAGGGATAGGGTGGTGAGGGTGGTGGTCTTCCCCACTCCTCCTTTCCCGGTGGCGATGATCTTCTTCATGGTATCACCGGACGGTCTCCAGGATGAGCTCGGTCATGATGGTGTCCACCTTGGTGATCCTCGCGTTGGGAACCTTGGTGACGTTGCCTGAAGCATCCAGAAGCGAGATGTAATCGGATTTGACTACCGCCTTAATCACGGATTCGGCTACGATGTTCTCGTCGTCGTGGCCGTCCACGTACACGGTGAATTGACACATTGGGTCGGTAACACCTATTCTGAAATTTAAACATACTTATTGTGAAGAAAGTCGATTTTATTATTTTCGGTGACTCGCGGGAAATCGATTCCCACAAAGAATTCACGAGTAATAGTCAAAAGGAAAAGGGGTTTTGCCGGGGTGAACCGGCATGAAAGTCTCAGCTGGAACAGCCGCCGCCACAGGAGGCGCAGCCGTTGAAGTTGGGGTTGCGGATGGAAAGACCGGTTCCGAAGTTGGGGTCGTCCACGAACTCGATGACGCACTCGGTGAGGGCCTTGGCGGTCTCCTCGTCGTAGTACATTTCGAAACTGGCGGCGGTCTTGTCGATCTGCTCGCCTTCCTTGGCACCCTGCTGGAAGGACATTCCGAACTGGGGTCCGGAGCATGCGTATCCGGAGAGGTACACCTTGATGCCCCATCCGACTTTCTGGTTCTTCTCGAGGAGTTCGTCGATGAACTTCTCTGCTTCTGCGGTGATTTGCACCATGAATTTCAGCATATTTGCGCTACTATAAAAAGTATAGCAAACTCTTTCAAAAAAATTTGAAATGACTTTCGGAGAGGGGGTTATTGTCCCCTCTCCTATTCACCTTCGCTGTCTCTCATCCGCACAGCCAAGCTGCCTGATGTTGTAGGCCTTCTCGACGGGTATCACGAATATGCGTCCGTCTCCGGGGTGGCCGGTGTAGGCGGCCTCAGCGATCATCCGCACGGCGTTGTCAAGTTGCTTATCTTCCTCCAATACGATCTCCAGCTTGATCTTCTCTATCTCATCGACGAGGAATTCGCCCACACGGTTGGTGAACTTGAGTCCGGATTGCTTCCCGTGTCCGGTCACGTGGGTCAGGGTCATGCCGTTGATGCCCCCTTCGCGGAGTGCATCCTTCACTTCCTGGCACTTCTCGGGTCTTATGATTGCTACTATCATCTTCATGGTATCACATTATGTAGGACTGCTCCCCGTGTTCTATGATGTCCTGCCCGATCATTTCCTCGCTGTCGGTAACGCGTACCCTCATCACCTTGGACAGGGCCCATATGATTCCGTAGGAGACGGCGAAGCAGTAGACGAGGGTGAACGCAGCTGCGATTGTCTGTCCGACGAGCAAATCCATGCTACCGCCGTACAGCACGCTGCCGATGCCTCCGGTATAGTTCGGGCTGGCGAAGAGACCCACCGCGACGGAACCCCAGAGTCCGCCCACACCGTGGACTCCGAAGACATCCAGCGCATCGTCCATCTTGGTGCGGCTGCGTATGAATCTTACCGAGAAGAAACACAGGGCACCCGATACCAGTCCGATGGCGATCGACGCAGGGATCCCCACGTAGCCTGCTCCGGGGGTGATCGCGACCAGTCCCGCTATGGCTC
>CAMNNR010000050.1 GCA_946545675.1 uncultured Thermoplasmata archaeon
TTCGTCTGCCGATGATTCCACCTTTGTCCTCCGTCGATTTTTCCACGTTATTCTTTAATACGTGTATACATTACCGTATTTTGCCGAAAAAACACGGTTTAATCCGCGTTCTTCCGCTGATGTAAAAGATGTGAAACCACCGAAAACTTACAACCCGTAAGTCAAGGGTGGAATAAAAGTCGAATAAAAGTGGAACGAGCGTAAGACATTTTATATACTCCTACCAATATGTCTTATTGCAACAGAAGGGATGGGACCTAACTATTGCACAAAGAAGGCGAAACGAATGAGTATCGATGACGGAACGAAGATCACAATCCGCGTTTCCAACGAGGACATCCAGGCAATGGAGGACTACATGGACGCGAACAACATCGACAACCGCAGCGATCTCATTCGTGAGCTTATCCGCAGCTGTACCTCCGGCAAGATGACCGAAGCGCTCGACGATGGAGCCATCGTCGTACACCTCAGTCCTGTCGTGTACCAGACTCTGGAGAACATGAAGGCGGACGGAACGATCTTCGACGCGGAGAGCTACATCAGGCAGCTCATCATGTCGGATATCATCCCCAAGGATGCCGTCGAGGACTCCAAGAGTCGTGCGTTCGCTGCAGCACAGCAATCCTCCAGGATTATGTGAACAGGCCAGTCAGTCAGAAGGGATGGATGTAAGGAAACGGAAGACACTGAACTGTTTCTGAAAAGAAGGAGATGAAGAGAATGATGGGAATCAACGACGACATAGCAGTATCCGGCGACGCTCGCGTAGCAGTGATCGGAGTCGGCGGTGCAGGATGCAACATTGTGTCCTCGCTCTACGGCAAGATGAGCCGTGTCGGAGTCATCGCCATCAACACTGACAGGAAGGCTCTCGAAGAGACCGCCGCCGATGTCAGGCTCTACATCTGCAAACAGGTCACCAAAGGTCTGGGAACCAACGGCGACCCCGCACTCGGTAAGAAGTGCGCACAGATACACGACGAGGAGATCACTGCGGCAGTCAGCAAGTACGACTACGCATACATCGTCGCGGGAATGGGAGGAGGAACCGGATCCGGTGCCGCCTCCGTCGTGGCGGAACTCTGCGTCCGCGCCGGTGTCCAGGTCGGAGCCGTGGCAGTCATGCCTTTCAGCTTCGAGTCCGACAGGGCGATCAAGGCGGCAGACGGTTACAGGGCACTCCACGCGATCTGCAAGGACATCGTACAGCTCCAGAACGACAAGGTACTCGAGCTGCCCGACGTCAAGACTCTCGACGAGGCACTCAACGCCATGAACGGTGTCATCGTCAAGACCATCAACAACGCCATCGAGGATGCGAAGGTCCTCATCCGCAGGGACATCGCTACCCGCATGAACGGTTCTGAGGACAGGACCGGCGTCATCAATGCCAGCAACCCCTCCGTGGGAACCGGCAAATCAAGCTAAATCATTATAGGCCCCCCGGTTAGCCATCTCCGGAGGGCCGCTCCGCTTCATTTTTCTATTAATTTCGAGATTCCTTCACCATGAAGGTATTGCTCGTCAACGGAAGCCCCCATCAGCACGGGTGCACATTCACCTCCCTCTCGGAAGTGGGTAAGGTCCTGGAAGAGAACGGAATCGAGACCGAGATGTTCTGGATCGGTAGCGGAGATGTCGCCGGTTGCAAGAACTGCCACTACTGCTACAAGAAGGGACAATGCGTCATCAAGGACTCCGTGAATGAGATCGGGGCCCGTCTAGATGAGTTCGACGGTCTCGTTTTCGGTTCGCCGGTGTATTATTCAGGTCCCGCCGGACAGATCTGTTCGTGGATGGACAGGCTGTTCTTCTCCAACGCCAAGAAGTTGGACGGCAAGGTGGGCGCATGCGTCGTCAATGCACGCAGGGGTGGAAACTCCGCTTCCTTCGAGCGCCTCAACCAGTATTTCCTGGAGAACAACATGGTAGTCCCCGGTTCCCAGTATTGGAACATGACCCACGGTTTCACCCCCGAGGATGTGAAGAAGGACGAGGAAGGCCTGCAGACCATGAGGACTCTCGGCAACAACATCGCCTGGATCCTCAAGTGCATCGAGGCCGGAAGGAAAGCTGGGATAGAGAAGCCCCAGCGCGAACCCTTCATCGCCACCCACTTTATACGCTGAGCGCACTCGGGGTTCGAAATGACAGTCGTGTACCAGGGAATGGAGTTCGAGGAGCAGGGCGAAGGGCTCAAACTGAAGAAGGGAGCGGACGAGAAGACCGTATCCATCCCCGATTCGGTGGAAGGCAGACCGGTTGTTAGCATCGGCGCCAAGGCCTTCAAGGACTTCAGGAACCTGGAGAAGATCCATCTTCCCGGTACTCTCAAGGAGATCGGATACGACTGTTTCACGGGATGTCAGAACCTCTCGGTGATAGATTTCTCCGAGGGATTGGAGGTCATAGGGGATTATGCATTCGTGAACTGCAAGGCCCTCCAGAACCTGGTGTTCCCCGATTCCCTCAGGGAGATGGGGATATGGGCGTTCGCGTACTGCACGGGGCTGAGATTCATCTCCGTGGGGCCCGACCTGAAACACGTCGGGAAGGAATGCTTCACCGTGACCTTCTACCGCGAGGACGGAAGGCAGTTCTACGTCGGGGACATTGGAGGTTACATCTTCGAGTACGACGAGGAACTCCGCGGTATGAAGGCCGCGGCTGAAAGGTGCGCAGGAGAGGCAAAACTCCCCGTTCTCGGCAATGCGGATTCCTATGATGCGAAGAACCCGCTGTTCTCCAAGTTCAAGCCTGTGATGAAGACAGGCATAACATTCGACGATATCGCCGGACTGGAGAAGGTCAAGGAAGCTGTCAGGGACCAGATCATCCTGCCGTTCAAACGTGCCGACCTCTACGAGAGGTTCGGACTGAAATCCGGCGGCGGCATCCTGCTCTACGGTCCTCCCGGAACAGGTAAGACCATGCTCGCCCAGGCCATCGCCACAGAGGTCGAGGGGGCGTTCTTCTCGGTCAAGGGTTCCGACCTGATATCCAAATACGTGGGCGAGAGCGAGCAAAACGTGAAGAAGTTGTTCGCGGCGGCACGTTCCCTTCCCGTTTCCGTGATATTCTTCGACGAGTTTGAGGTCATCGGCAGGGCGAGGGGTAACGACCTCCAGCCGTGGGCGGACAAGATGCTTTCCGAACTGTTGGCCCAGATGCAGGGATTCGAGAAGACCCAGAACTCGCTATTGGTACTGGCAGCTACCAATATGCCGTGGGTACTCGACAGCGCACTCATGCGTCCCGGCAGGTTCAACAGGAAGGTGTACGTCTCCCTGCCTGACGAGCCCGCAAGGGAGCAGATCGTAAGGAATTGTCTGAAGGGTCTCCCAGTGGCGGACGATATCGATTATGCCGAGATCGTCAGGATCACTGAGGGATTCAACGCCGCAGACGTGACTGAATTCGCCGACAGGATGAAGCTTTCAGCGGTCAAGAGGTCGATGGCAAGCGGTAACGACGAGTTCATCTGCATGAAGGATGCGGAATACGCTGCCAAGGATGTCACTTCTTCCGTGGACCCCAGAGATCTTGCAAAGCTCGACGCGTTCAGTAAGAATTGAAGGGTGTTTCACGGCGGACAGTGTCCGCCAGAGTTTTCACAGGTCGCGGATGGCGTCCTTCATCTCTTTGACGAAAGCTGCCACTGGTTCCGCCGAATCCTTTCCGTTCTTGGCCACGATCTTCACGATCGCGCTTCCAACAATCGCACCGTCAGCAAGCGAGGCCATCTGCCTGCACTGCTCGGGGTTGGATATCCCGAATCCGATGGCGCAGGGTATGTCGGTGTTCTCGCGGATGAGTTCAATCATCGGGCGCAGGTCGGTGGTGATGGCGGAACGGGTTCCGGTGACTCCGAGGGAGGATACGACATAAAGGAATCCTTTAGCTTCCTTCGCGATCTCGGCAATCCTGTTCTCCGAGGTGGGAGCGATCATGGAGACGAGGTCCATTCCGTGCTTCTGGCACACCTCTTCGAAGTCCGCTTTCTCTTCGAAGGGGACATCGGGAAGGATGAGTCCGTCGATGCCTGCATCCTGTGCTTTGGAGCAGAATTCCTCCGCACCGTAATGGTAGACGACGTTGGCATAGGTCATGTAAACCATGGGGACCTTCACGGTCTTCCTGAGTTCCTTCGTGAATGCGAAGATGTCGTCGGTGGTCACGCCGCCGTCCAGGGCGCGCTTGTCGGCATCCATGATGACGGGCCCTTCCGCGGTAGGGTCGGAGAAGGGGATTCCCAGTTCGATCAGGTCCGCACCGGCTTCCACCATCCTGATGACGGTTTCCCTGGTGGTCTCGAGGTCGGGATCTCCGCATGTGATGAAGGCGATGAACGCCTTACCGTGGTCGAACGCTTTGGCGATGTTACTCATGGAGATCTTCCCCTCTGTACCTGGCGATCGCAGCCACGTCCTTGTCCCCGCGTCCGGAGACGGTGACCACGATGATCTTGTCCTTGTCCATAGTGGGTGCTACCTTCATTGCGTATGCGAGGGCGTGGGCGGATTCGATGGCGGGGATGATACCCTCACACCTGGAGAGGAATTCGAACGCTTCCACGGCTTCGTCGTCGGTGATTCCGACGTATTTCGCCCTGCCGATGTCCGATAACCAAGCGTGCTCGGGGCCGATTCCGGGGTAGTCGAGGCCTGCGGAGATGGAGTAGACAGGCGCGATCTGACCGTATTTGTCCTGGCAGAAATAGGATTTCATCCCGTGGAATATCCCCACTGAGCCGGTGTTGATGGTGGCTGCGGTCTCGGGGGTGTCGATTCCTTTACCAGCGGCTTCGGCTCCGACGAGCTGGACATCCTTGTCGCTGATGAAGTCGTAGAATGTTCCGATCGCATTGGACCCTCCGCCGACGCAGGCTATGAGCATGTCGGGGAGACGTCCCTCCTTCTCGAGTATCTGCTTCTTGATCTCCCTTCCGATGACGGCCTGGAAGTCCCTTACGATGGTGGGGAAGGGGTGGGGACCCATGACGGATCCGAGACAGTAGTGGGTGTCGGCGATACGCGAGGTCCATTCCCTCATGCACTGTGAGACAGCGTCCTTCAGGGTACCGGTCCCGGTGGGGACTCCCCTTACCTCCGCTCCGAGAAGGCGCATGCGGTACACGTTGAGCTTCTGCCTTTCCATGTCCTCCACGCCCATGTACACCAGGCACTCCATGCCCATCAGTGTGGCAGCGGTAGCGGTGGCGACCCCGTGCTGTCCGGCACCGGTCTCGGCAATGAGACGGGTCTTGCCCATCTTCTTGGCGAGCAGGGCCTGTCCGAGGACGTTGTTGATCTTGTGGGCCCCGGTGTGGTTGAGGTCCTCCCTCTTGAGGTAGATCTTCGCTCCGCCCAGTTCCTCGGTCATCTTCTTGGCGTAATAGAGTCTGCTGGGTCTGTTGGCGTACTCGGTAAGGAGCTCTTCCAGTTCGCGGTTGAACTCCGGGTCGTTCTTGTATTTGTTGTAGGCTTCCTCCAGCTCGATGACTGCATTCATCAGGGTCTCGGGCATGTACTGTCCGCCGTATTCTCCGAATCTTCCGTTCGGGTTGGTCATATTCTCTCCTCTCCTATATCGGAGTCCGCCATGCGGACGGCCTCCATGAACTGTTTCATTTTGACTGGGTCTTTTACCTCGTCTGTCTCTATCCCGGAACTGGTGTCCACCGCGTAGGGGTGCACTTCTCTTATGGCTCCCGCTACGTTGTCCGGGTTCAGTCCCCCTGCGAGGAAGCAACGTTTCCCCGCTTCGCCGAGAAGGGACCAGTCGAAGGTCCTTCCCGTGCCTGCGCCGCTGTCGAACATGACGTAGTCGCACATCCCCGGGACGGCGATATCCTTTTCCGACATCACCTTGAGCGCGCGTATGACGGGGAGACCGGTCTCCTCCTTCACTGTTTTTATGTATTCCTGGGTCTCCGAACCGTGGAGCTGTATCATCCCGATCGTCCCGCTCTCCGCGACCCTGAGGACGGTCTCCAGGGGTTCGTCGAGGAAGACGCCCACGGGGGTGATCCTCCTGTCGAGCGATCTCGAGAGGGACTCCGCCCTCTGCAGCGAGATGTACCTCCTGCTCTCCGGCCAGAACACGAATCCCACGTAATCCGGGAGGAGGGCGTTGCAGATCTCGATATCCTCGGGGCGTGTCATGCCGCAGAGCTTGACCTTGGTCACTGCGTACCCCTCAGTTCGTCAAGCATCGCTTTCTTGTCAGGCGCCCTCATGAGTGTCTCCCCGATGAGCACCGCGTTGATGCCCGCTTTCTCCAGACGTTCAACGTCCTTGCGGGTCTTGATCCCGCTCTCCGCGACGAAGAGTATGTGTGCGGGTGTGAGCTTCTTGAGTATCAGGCAGTTGTTGAGGTCGACGGTGAAATCCTTCAGGTTGCGGTTGTTCACACCGATGATCCTCGCCCCCGCTTTCACCGCGATGTCGATCTCGGAAGCGGTGTGGGCTTCTACCAGAGCAGACATGCCTAGCTTATGTGCCAGACCTATGTAGCGTGAGAGATCCTCCTTGTTCAGGATGGCGCAGATCAGGAGCCCCGCGGAGGCACCGAGGGTCTTCGCCTCGTAGATCATGTACTCGTCTACGATGAAGTCCTTCCTGAGGCAGGGTAACGAGATCGTCTCCGAGATCTCCTTGAGGTATCTTCCCTCTCCCAGGAACTTGGTCGGTTCCGTGAGAACGGAGACAGCGGATGCCCCGGCAGCCTCGTATTCCTTTGCGATGGAAAGGTAATCGAACTCCTGGGCGATGATGCCCTTGGAAGGGGAGGCGCGTTTGCATTCGCAGATGAACTTCATCCCCTCTCCGGACAACGCCTTCTCGAAAGGGAAACCGGTATCGGCATCAAGTTTGCAGGCGAGGTTCGCCATCTCGTTGAGGGATACGATCTTCTTGGAGTTCTGGACGCGGATCTTCGCCGCTTCTGCCAGGGTCTTGAGGATGTTCTCGCTCATTGGTTAGACGCAGCCTTGAAATCCTGTAGCATCTGCAGGGCCTTACCATCACCTATCAGCTTGTCGGCGAGCTCGATACCGTCCTTGAGGTCGCTGGCCTTCCTGCTTGCGTAGAGTCCCGCGGCGGAGTTCAGGAGGACGCAGTTGTACTTGGGTCCGCGTTTTCCGCTGAGTATGTCGACGGTGATGCGGGCGTTCTCCTTGGGGTCGCCTCCCACGAGGTCGGACTTCTTGCACCTGGGCAGGCCGAGTTCTTCGGGTGTGATGGTGTACATCTTGAAATCATCACCCTCGAAATCGCATACGGTGTTGGGTGAACTGAGGGAGAACTCATCCATCTTGTCCTGACCGTAGACCACCACACCTTTCTTCACACCGAGCTGTGTGAGTACATGTGCCAGAGGGTTGACGAGGTATTCGTCGTAAACTCCGAGGACCATGTAGGAGGGGTCTGCGGGATTGGTCATGGGGCCGAGGATGTTGAATACGGTACGTATTCCCAGTTCCTTCCTGATCTCCCCGACGAACTTCATGGACTGGTGGTATCTCTGAGCGAACATGAAGCACATCCCGGGGTTGTCCAGGAGGCTTGCGGCCTTCTCAGGGGGCTGGTCGATGTTGACTCCCAGTGCCTCGAGGACGTCCGCGGCTCCCGATTTGGAGGAGGCCGCACGGTTTCCGTGCTTGGCCACCTTGGTGCCCGCGGATGCGATGACGAAAGAGGAAGTGGTGGATATGTTGAACGTGCTGGAATGGTCGCCGCCGGTCCCGACGATGTCGAGTACCTGGTAGGGGTGTTCCACCTTGAGTGTGTGGGACCTCATGGCCTCTGCACATCCGGCGATCTCCGCCTCGGTCTCGGCGCGGGTGTTCTTGGTGGTAAGGGCCGCCAGGAATGCGGCGTTCTGGGTGGGCGTGGTCTTACCGGCCATGATCTCGTTCATGACCTCGTACGCCTCGTCGTAGGTCAGGTCCTGTTTGTTCACCAGTTTGACAATCGCATCTCTGATCATTCCTTACCGCCTTCTACACCTGCAATTCCGAGGAAGTTCTTAAGCATCTTCATTCCCTCTGGGGTCAGGACCGACTCTGGGTGGAACTGGACGCCATATATATTGTAGTCCTTGTGCTTGACCGCCATGATGTCCCCGTCGTCGGCGGTGGCGATGACCTTGAGGCAACCGGGTATCGTTTCCGGGTCTGCCGCCAACGAATGGTACCTTGCCACGGGGGTACCCTTGTCCACTCCTGCGAACAGGGGATCGTCCTCCATGGTGATGACTGACTGTTTCCCGTGCATGAGGTGCCTCGCATGGGTTACGGTGGCACCGTAGGCCATGCAGATCGCCTGATGTCCCAGACATACTCCGAGCAGGGGATATTTGGGTCCGAGTTTCTTGATTATGTCGATGCAGTTCCCCGCATCCTCCGGACGTCCCGGACCGGGGGATATGATGATGGCATCGGGATTCATCGCATCGATCTCCTCCGCGGTGTAGGCGTCGTTCCTGATCACCTTGATGTCGGCGTTGAGGGAACCGACGAGTTGATAGAGGTTGTAGGAGAAGCTGTCGTAGTTGTCTACCAGTACTATCATATGTCCTCACTCTCCGCTGTCTTGATGGCGGTGACAACAGCCGCCGCTTTGTTCAGGCATTCCTCGTACTCCTTCTCCGGAACGGAGTCAGCCA
>CAMNNR010000051.1 GCA_946545675.1 uncultured Thermoplasmata archaeon
ATCGAGACCTTGTCAGCGCCCGCCATGAGTGCGGCGTGCACGTCATCGGCGGTCCTGATGCCTCCGCCCACTGTGAGGGGTACGAACACCCTTTCTGCCGTCTCCTTCACCAGGTCGAGGGTGGTCCCTCTGGATTCCTGGGAGGCGGCGATATCGAGGAAGGTGATCTCGTCGGCACCTTCGAGACTGTATTTCTCAGCAAGGGCCGGGGGGTAACCCACGTCCCTGAGGTTGACGAACTCGGTTCCCTTGACGACCTTCCCGTCTTTGACATCGAGACACGGGATGACTCTCTTGGCCAATGCCATTCAGTTCACCTTGACCGCATCTTTGGTGCTGAGGAGTTTGTCCCTGGAGCGGGTGGCCGCGTATAGGGATTTTCCGAGTGCCTTGAAGGATGCCTCGACGATGTGGTGCTGGTCGAATCCGCGGATCTCCACGATGTGGAGGGTGATGCCCGCAGACATGGCGAAGCTCCTGAAGAAGTGCGCATAGTTCACATCGGGGCAGTCTGCATCGCAGTAGGGGCGGTCCACCAGGTCGAGGGAGACCATGACAAGCGCGTCGTCCATGGGTAGGATGCAGGATGCGGTCCTCTCCACGGGCTTGTCGCCTATCGCCTGTTTGACAGCCGTGCCTAGCGCTATGGCAGTGTCTTCGATCACGTGGTGGTCATTGTCCCCGCTGGCACTGAGCTTGAGATCGAAGTTCGCATACCTTGCGAAGGTCTCGCACATGTGCTTCAGGAACTGAATGTCGCAATCCACGTCGAACTTGCCGCTCCCGTCGATGTTGACCTCGACTTCGATCTTGGTCTCGCGGGTGCTGCGTTCCAGTTTGGCTTTTCTGTCTGTCATGGTAATGCTTTCCTTTATGCGTGCGAGCTATAAAATATTTTTAAGCAAAGGTCGAGCTGAAACAATCTGCAGCAATGTACGCTAGTATGCGGGAATCCGATGTCTGGGTCATCTGATTATTACGCTGCTTACTCCGCGGCACTTGCTGAGGTCCGAGAGAACATCCCCGGGTATCTCGCTGTCGGTGACGATGATGAGGTGCGCACTCTCCGGGTCCTGCGGGTCGCTGACCACTGCCTGTCTGATGTTGATGTAGGCATCGGAAAGGACGTTGATGATCCCTGCCATGACACCGGGGATCTTGGTGCTGGTGGGGACGATCTCTATGCACGAGCAGCCGAGTTCCTTGGCTGCATCCGAGAGCATGAGCCTCGACTGGAGTTTCGAGAAGAGATTCAGGAGTTCCGGGATGGACATGATGCGGTTGATGGTGGAACGCACCACGCGACGGTCCACGTCGCAGGCCCTGGCAAGGGCGGTATCGGATTGCTGGATGTCTCCGCAGAAAGCGGACCCGTCTTTCACTGAGATGCCGTACTTCAGGAACATCCTGGCTACTTTCTCTTGGGATGGGAGGTCTTGGAAATGACGCTTTATGCGGTTCATAGTACATTATTGTACATCAAATACTTAAATTGTGTGAGTGCGTGCGCGTGCACACATTTAAAATATGGACGGGTTATGCAAGGGGCAGATAGCATGGAGCCTGCATCTACCAAGGAATTGAGGAACGAGATCGAGGACATCGACGCCCAGATAATCGACCTGCTCGCAACCCGCATGGACATCTCCGACGAACTCGCGAGGGCCAAGAAGGCCTCCGGACAGAGTGTCTGGGATGAGAACGTCGAAAAGGCGATCATCACCCGCTACCAGGAACTCTGCAAGGAAGTCAGCCTCACGAAGGAGGAGTCTGAGCAGATCGCACACCTGATCCTTAACATATCCAAGGCAAGGCAGGAAAAGATCTACAACGAGTGACCCAGAGGTCACTGATTCACCATCACTTTCAAGAGGAATAACATGAGCGAAAAGATTAACGTAGCCGTTCTCGGCGCAACCGGAATGATCGGTCAGAGGTTCGTCGAGATGCTCGAGGACCACCCCTATTTCAACATCGAGGGGCTTTACGCATCCGAGAGGTCCGAGGGAAAGAAGTTCGGCGACACCCTCAAGGTTCGCGACTACGCGTACAAGCAGGAGACCCTCGACATGAAGATCTCCAAGATGGATCTCGACCACATCGCCAAGAACTGCAGGATCGCATTCTCCGGAATCCCCTCCGATCTCGCGGGGCCCACTGAGACCGAACTCGCAAAGAAGGGAGTGGCGGTCTTCACCAACGCAGGTTCTCACAGGATGGACGAGCACGTACCCATCATCGTTCCTGAGGTCAACGTCCACCAGTTCGATTCGGTCAAGGACCAGGACACTTACAAGGACGGCGGATACATCGTCACCAACGCCAACTGTTCATCCACCGGAATCGTCGTGCCGCTGAAGGCTCTGCAGGACGCATTCGGAATCAAGCAGGTGTTCGTATCCACCTATCAGGCCATCTCCGGAGCGGGCTACCCCGGAGTACCCTCCTTGGACATCGTCGGCAACGTCCTCCCCTATATCTCCCACGAGGAAGAGAAGATGGAATCCGAGATTGCCAAGATGCTCGGAACCTACGGCAACGGCAAGTTCAATTACTCCGACATAGTGGTTACCGCCAACTGTGCCAGGGTACCTGTGATCGACGGTCACACGGAGTCCCTTGTCCTTGAGCTTAAGGGCAATCCCTCCGTAGAGGAGGTCGCCAAGGCCCTCGCCGATTTCCGCGGAGAACCCCAGAAGCTGGGTCTCCCTTCGGCTCCCGAGCAGCCCATCATCGTCAGGAGCGAGCCCAACAGGCCCCAGCCCATCTACGATGTGTTCGCTGGCACTCCTGAGCGCGCAAGGGGAATGGCATCCACCGTCGGCAGGATCAGCAAGTCCAACGGCTACTACAAGATGTGGGTCGTCTCCCACAACACCCTCAGGGGTGGAGCCGGAGGTTCCATACTTAACGCTGAGTACGCTTACAAGGCTGGCATTCTCTGAAACTCCAAACCGCCGCTCTGAACGAGGGCGGCGGCCCCATCCATTTTTCTCTTTCTGGCATATGGTTTTTTCCGGAACGGGGAAAGTCTTTCCAAACGATTAATGCCCGTCAATAAACACTGGTCGGGCGCGCCCGCACGTGCGCAATTGTATTAATAGGGTTGGCCTATACAATTTCGATTACAATGACGGTAAAAATGGCCATCCCGAACAAGGGCAGGCTCAATGAAAGGGCAATAGAACTCCTGACCAAAGCCGGAATCGACCTCGGATCCAATTGGGGAAGGAGACTCAACATAGTGGTCCCCAATCTGGACCTTGAAGTTATCCTGGTCCGTGCCCAGGACATTCCCGTGTTCATAGAGTCCGGGGCAGTGGACTTCGGAATCACCGGAATGGATGTGGCGACCGAGACCGGTGCCGACCTCGAATGCGTACACGACCTCAAATTCGGAATTTGCAGGTTCTGCGTCATCGTCCCCGATGAATCGGTGATCAAGAGCGCCAAGGACCTGAAGGACGGTGTCCGTGTAGCCACCACCTTCCCTAACATCACGCGTTCCTACTTCGACAAACTGGGAATCAAAGCGCACATAGTCAACGTGCAGGGTGCGGCTGAGATCATGCCCTATCTCGGCGTCTGCGACATCATCACCGACCTGGTGGAGACAGGCGGAACCCTGAGGACCAACCACCTGAGGGAGGTCGATACCGTCATGACCTCCTCAGCATGCGTGTTCGCCTCCAAGGAATCCATGGCCGATGCGGAGAAGAAATCCAAGATCGACGAGATCACCGATGCGATATAGTCCGTCATTGATGCCGGGGACAAGAAGTACGTCATGGCCGACGTGCCCAGGGATAATCTCCCGCAGGTCGAGAAGATCCTCCCCGGAATCGGCGGTCCCACTGTGTTGGAGATCGCAGGCAACAAGGATTTCGTCGCCGTGCACGCGGTCGTCGACGAGAAATTCACCTACCAGGTCGTCAGGGACCTGAAGAAGCTGGGTGCTAAAGGCATCCTCACCCTCCCCATCGAAAGGTTGGTGGAGTGATGGACCGTTCCGACATGAGGAAGAGCGTGAGCGCTCTCACTATGTATTACAATCCCAAGGTAGGCTCCGCCCTCCGCATGGACACCAACACCAACGTCCTGGGCTCCAACCCCGCTGCCGCGGAGTACCTTAAGAACCTCAATCTGGAGCTGAACGGCTACCCCAATACCTATTCCGACGGTCTGAGGGACGCACTCGCCGAACTCTACAATCTCAAGAGGGAGAACTTCGTAGCCGGAAACGGTTCCGATGAGATGCTCAACACCATCTACACGACCTTCACCGAGCCCGGCGACACCTGTACCGTACCCGTCCCCTCTTACAGCCTGTACTCCTATTTCGTGAGTCTGGCATCCGGGAAGCTACGTGAGGTCGAGCTCACCGAGGACTTCCAACTTGACGTGGACGCCATGGTCGGCAAGGGCGAAGAGACGAAGAACGTCCTCATCATGCCCTCTCCGAACAACCCGACCGGGAACTGTTTCAGGCAGAAGGACATCGAGGAGATCCTCGCCAAGCACCCCGGAATCGTCATCCTCGATGAAGCGTATTCCGAATATGCCAGACAGACCATGATGGACAAGGTCGACGAGTTCGACAACCTCATCGTATGCAAGACATTCTCCAAGGCATATGCCATGGCGAACCTCCGTGTGGGCTATTGTGCATCGAATCTCAAGGTTGCAGATATGCTCAACTCCGTGAAGGTCCCCTATTCCCTCAACTCCGTGTCCGAGGGCGCGGCCATCGCCGCCGTGAAGGATCAGGATTTCATCAGGAGGAGCGTGGACATGGTCGCCGACCAGAGGCCCAAGCTGGCCAAGAAACTCAGGGAACTGGGGTTCGAACCCTATCCTTCCGATTCAAACTTCATCCTCGCCAAATCCCCCATCGACCACGTGAAGATGATCGAGGGCCTGAAGAAGAGGAACGTGCTGATCCGTGATTTCGGCTCCAAGAGGAGGACCGAGAACTGCGTCAGGATGACCGTTGGAACAGAGGAACTGAACAAGGTCATGACCGACGCCATGGCTGATGTGCTGGCGGAGGAGAAGAGATGAAGATGCTCATGGCCGACTACAACGTCGGCAATCTCCACTCGCTGAAGAAGGCACTCGAACTTGCGGGAGCGGACGTGGAGGTCATCACCGATATGTCCCGCATGGCAGGGGCAGACTGCATGGTGTTCCCCGGCGTGGGTGCGTTCGACTGTACCGTCGAGAACCTGCTTCCCTACCGTGAGGACATCAGGAAGCGTCTCGAAGCGGGAGTCCCCTGCCTCGGTATCTGCATCGGTGCACACATCCAGCTTCAGGGCAGCGATGAAGGCAAATCTCCCGGAATCGGCCTGTTCGACGGCAGGGTCAGGCTCCTGAAGTCCAAGACCGTCCCCCACATGGGATGGAACACCGTGGAGACCCAGGACCCCCTGATGGAGGGTATCGACGACAGGCACTTCTATTTCGCCCACTCCTATTACTGCGACCCCTCCGAGAAGGATGTCGTCAAGGGTACCACCGAATACGAGGGATTCACTTTCGCAACCCTTCTCAGGAAAGGCAATGCCGTTGCCACACAATTCCACCCCGAGAAGAGTTCCGAATCCGGACTGAGGTTCCTGAAGAACTTCGTCGCATTCGCGGAGGACCAGGCATGATAGTCATCCCCGCAGTCGATGTCCTTGACCACAAGGTGGTGCAGCTGGTGGGCGGAATACCCGGAAGCCAGCAGATCGTTATGGACGATCCCTTCGAAGTAGCCATGGACTGGGTGAAGAAGGGTGCACCCTATCTTCATCTCGTCGACCTAGATGCGGCCTTCGGTAAACCTGACAACTCCGAAGTGTTCTGTAGGATCATCCGCGAGGCAGGCGTCCCCTGCGAGGTCGGAGGCGGCATCCGTTCCGAGGAGCAGATAGCAAAATACGTAGAAGCGGGGGCGGAGAGGATCGTGGTCGGTACCAAGGCCGTGACCGATACCGAATGGCTGAAGGAGATGGCCAACAGGTTCCCTAACAAACTGATGCTGGGACTTGATGTGAAGAACGGGAAGATCGCCATCAAGGGATGGCAGGAATCCGCACCCATCTCCCTCGATAACATGTTCTCGATAATATCCCAGATCCCGGTGGTGGCGGTACTCAACACCGACATCAATGTGGAGGGACAGCAGAACGGAGTGAACAAGGAAAACGTCACCTCGTTCTGTGCCAAGTGCCCCAAGATGGTCATCATCTCCGGTGGAGTCACCACTCAGGAGGACGCACGTATCGCCGCGAAAGCTGGAGCAGGCGGTGTGGTCGTCGGTATGGCGCTCTACAAGAACACCATCAGGCCCTGGGAATGGGAGACTCCTTGGGTATCCCAGTAAATCAGTGGCGCTTTTCCATCGGGATGTAGTCCCTGTCCTTCGCGTTGCTTACGTAGGCGGGGCGGATGATCTTCCCAGAGCTGACCAGCTCCTCAATCCTGTGCGCGCTCCAACCGGGTACCCTCGCGATAGCGAAGAGCGGGGTATAGAGTTCTTCGGGGATTCCGAGCATCCTGTAGATGAAACCGCTGTAGTAATCGACGTTGACGCAGACCGGTGCCTTCCTCTTCTGCGAGATGACCTTGGGGCCGATCCTGGCGATCCTCTCGTAAAGTGCCAGCTCGTCTTCCCAACCCTTCTCGTGGGCGAGTTTGATCGCATATTCCTTCAGGAGTTTCGCCCTGGGGTCGGATATCGAATAGACTGCATGGCCCATACCGTAGATGAGACCCATACCGTCGAAGGCCTCGCCTTTGAGGATCTTGTTGAGGTAGTTCTCGAGTTCTCCCTCGTCGGTGAGGTCGAGTACGTTGGCCTTGATGTCATCCATCATCTGAACGACCTTGATGTTGGCTCCGCCGTGCTTGGGGCCCTTGAGGGAGAGCAGCGCACCGGCGATGACGGAATAGGTGTCAGATCCAGCTGAGGTGATGACCCTGGTGGTGAATGCAGAGTTGTTGCCTCCTCCGTGCTCCATGTGGATGATGAGCGCCGCATCGAGTGCCGATGCCTCGCTTTCCGTGAATTTACCATCGGGGCGGAGCATCATGAGGATGTTTTCCGCCACGGAGAGGCCTGGATCGGGACGGTGGATGATGAGGCTCTGGGAGCGGTCGTAGTGGTTGTAGGCATGGTAGCCGTATACCGCGAACATGGGGAGGAGACTGGCGATCTTCACGCACTGTTCCAGCACATGCGGGACGGAGAAGTCGTTGATGTCCTCGTCCAATGCCTCGAGCTCCAGAACGGCACGGGCCATGGTGTTCATGATGTCTCTGCAGTTCTCCCTCAGGATCACAGTCTTGACGAAGTTGCTGGGAAGGTCCAGATTGCTGTTGACGACGTTCCTGTACTCTCCGAGGTCAGCGGCTCCCGGAAGCTCGCCGAAAAGCAGGAGGTAGGAGGTCTCTTCGAAACCGTGCACGCCGTCGCGTCTTTTCACCAGGTCTTCGATGCTGTATCCGCGGTAGGCCAGTACTCCCTCGATGGGTTCCCTGACCCCGTTGACGGTCCTGTATCCGTCCACCTTGGAGATGTTGGTGATCCCGGTGACGACACCTTTTCCGTTCCTGTCGCGGAGACCCTTCTTAACATCGTACTTGTCGTAGAGCTCGGCGGGAATCTCACTGTGCGAGATGCATGATTTCGATTTTTCCTCGTAGTAGTCGCCATGTCCGGACATGACAAATCCTCCGGGACCGTCGGTGACGGCCTTTCATGTTCGCGCATTAGAGGAAACACTTATAAAAGAAGTCGCATGGAAAACCGTGTTTCCAGTTCAGGTCTGACACGGTCTCCGCCGGGGAACACCGCTGACAGGGGTCAGTCATTCCAATCGGAGATATCGTTTCCCCTTACCTTGAACGCACGGGAAGAGAACCGGGCGAAGGGTGTGTCGGAATCGGAATCGGAATAGAATTCGGAGGGAACGATGTTCGGGTACTGCTCCTTGAAACGTATCACCTTTTCCTCTCCTTTGCAGTTGTCGCCGAGTATCTTGCACCGGGCGGTGTCGAACGCCGTGGATATCGAATGAACGCCCAGCCAATCGCAGATCGGCCGTATAATAAAATCCGGCGATGAGGATATGATTACATCATCCGGACTTTTCATCGATACGTACCATTCTTTGATTTTTCCGCGGTTGTCTTTCCAGAAGCTTTCGATCATGCGTTGGAGATCGACGTATCTGATGAATGAGAAATACCTTTCCTTGAATTCGTTGAGGGTGATTGTCCTCAGATGGTACCTCGCCCATGCCGAGAACTGTCTCGGTAGCGCTTTCAGCACCCCTTTGTTCTTCTTCAGACAATACTTGAAGAAATCGATGCTGGCGTCACCGTCGTATATCGTCTTGTCGAAATCAAACACTTTCATGGCGACACCCCGTCAGGAATACAGCAATAGGAACAGGGTAAGGAAGAATACGCCGCACAGAGCGAACAGCGGATAATCGTGTACCACTGTATCTACGGGGTCCCCATAGTTGTTGCATTCGATATCCATACTGTATCTCATCGTGATTAGGATGACAATCGGTACGGTGAATATGATATTGTTCCCGTACAGGGAGATGGTGGGGGAGTCCATGCACCACA
>CAMNNR010000052.1 GCA_946545675.1 uncultured Thermoplasmata archaeon
ACGTTCTTCCTTGACCTCGGCTGCCAATCTTGCACGTTCTTCCTTGACCTCGGCTTCCCATCTTGCACGTGCCCTCTCGAACATTTCGTACTCTTCTGCCAAAGCGCCCACTGTGTTCGCCTCCTTGATAAATGATTCAGTTAAATTGATTTTAAACTTGTCTCTCAGAAGACGGTTCTTTTCATCTTCATCTATGTTGATGTCGATAAGTGTACTCATCATACCGATTGCATCTGTGCCATATTCATCCCCGTGACGTCCAAGATGTACCTCTATGACCTCGACCTTGTCCAGAGGACTGGGTTCAGCATGGACTTCATCACCCTTCCTGAACCTGTAGAAACGATGCACCCAGGTGCTGTTACGATCCTTGACCGAGGGTGAAAGAAACACCCAGATGCATACGATTTTCCTCAAATTGGTATAAAGCGTCTCCATATTGGGCTCATTCACTGCCTGTTCATCCAACAGGCGGCCGATGTAGTATAGCTGCCTATTGGCCAGAGATCCCTTGTTCATCCAACTGCCCTGTCCTTCCACGGCCACGATCAGACCGAGCTCACCCTCAGGAGAGGGAATCTGAAACAGCGAGTCCAGGTATATCGGCCCTTTGCTGTCCGAGACTAGTTCCGTTTTAGCTCCCACCACCGTCTCCCCGTTTCCCTCTAGAGGAAGATATTCCATCACCTCCTCCCTGGTCAAACCACTGAATTCTGTCAGGCAATCGCCCAAAAGCGATGCGAGCACGTACTTGTTGTGGATCAGTTCCTTGAAGAACTGGTCGCTCTTCTTTCTAAAATCGGATAAATTCGCCATGAACATGCTTCATGATCCCCGGATAAGAATGTCCCCTGTGCGGTTACAAAGTCACGATCTGGTCTGACCCTCCCGAAAAGTTTTGAACGTCTCCGGGAATACATACTGAAGATGTACGCCCTCCTCATGATGAAGATCTATGCCGACGAGATCCTCTCCGGCCGTACCACGTTCGATGCCAGGAGGCTCCCGACCGAGAAGAGGGGGAGGATCGCCATCGCCGATTCCAGCACCTTCAGGGTGTACGGCACCGCTGTGCTGAAGGACGTCAGGGAGATAACGTACGGGGAATTCGTGAGATGGCACCAGATCGGCCCGTTCAGGGACACCCCCATCGCACCCTTCTGGGAAGGCCGCACCTGCTACGCTTACGACCTGGAGGACGTGAGGAGACTCCCTGTCCCGGTTCAGCTTCCAAAGAAGGATGATAAGTCTATGTGGGTCGAAGTGCCAGATAGGATAGAACGTAATCTCTTTTCGCAGACCACGCTCATCTGATCCCCGAGGTACGTTATCGGATTGCGTGAAGCGGCAGGTCCGGACAGCATTCGTACCCGATGAAACATAGGAAACAGATTTATTTGGTTCCCCACAATGCAGGACCATGGACGGGACCGAAGGATCCGCAGCAGAACTCGAATGGCTCATCGAAGACCGCAGACGCCGTATCGAGGACGTGGAGGAAAGACTCTCGACCGAGGAGGACGAAGGTCTGAGACGCGGTCTCGAAGCCATGCTGCGTACCCTCAGGGAGGAGATAGACACCTTCACGCAGGAACTGGATTCCCGTCAGGACGGCGATGACTTAGATTCCGAGATGGAGGACATCGACTCCAAGATCCGCGACATCAACCTTTGTCTGGAATCCGAGACGGACCCTGTCGTAAGGAACAACCTGGAAGTCTCCAAACGCTACCTGCAGATGGAACGCAACGGCCTCCTGATCAAGATGACCCAGAAGGAGAAGAGGAAGGACCCGATGGAGGAGAGGCTGGAGGAACTCGAAGGACTCGCCGCATCGCGCCTCCGCATGATCGAGGACCTCCGTACCAAACTGGAAAAGGCCGAGAAGGACCTCTCCTACTACAAATCGGTGGCCGAGCATCCCGAAAGGAACGTCTCCTCGGACCGCACCCGCGTCACCCTCACTGCTGAAGCATTATCTGCTCTCCGCAACGAGTCCAAGGTGCTCTCGGTGGAGAACTACAACCTGAAGACACAGGTGAAGGAACTCAGGAAGGAGATAGACCGCAGGAGCGCTGACATAAAGGAACTCACCCTCCACTGCAGGGAATCCGATTCGGAGATACTCAGACTCCAGGCCAGGGTCCAGGAACTCCGGATGAAACTGGAAGAAAAATGAGGTCTGGCTCATTCGGTTTTCCGTTATCTTCGGGAAGTTGAAAAAACATAACATCCCACTGTCTTTATACTTCTACGGCATCCCCTATCCGACACAGGAGGAATAGGATGGCAGACCGTAAGTTCGTGAAAAAGGTAAGCAACGCCAAGGACCGCAAACTTTTCAAGATGTACCTCGACAAGATGGACTACAAACCCTCTAACAAGACAGTCGAGGAGCTCCGCATCCTATCCGACAGGATCCCCGAACCGGTCACCGACGACCTCCAGTACGCGTACTACGAGCACCGCATGGAAAGGCTCAAGAACGAGCGCTTCAGGATCCTCACCGGCTACGGCCAGTGCAGGGGCATGCTGGTCACCCACAACGGAGACATAGTCTTCTGCTGTTGCAGGGACATGGCCCGCCTCATCGCGGACACCAACGCCTACGGCCGCAAAGGGGCGATAGTCGTCCCCGCAAGGCACGGCGCCGCCTCCCACTACAACGACGGTTACTACCTCATAACCGAGGACGAGGACGAGACCCTCAACGAGTGTCCCTTCTGCTTCTCCTCCGTACAGGAGAAGATCGACTACACCGAGGACTCCGAGACAGGTGAGTGACCTTGCGCAGAGCGAAAAGCATCGACGAGCTCTACGCTGAGGTCAGGGATTACCGCTTCGTCCTGACGAACGATGCCGCCCTCGCCACCGCCCTCAACGCCATGAGGGACGTCAGCACCCTGGACGGCTTCGCTTTCACCCCCAAGATGGCTGCCTCCTCGGTGGAGAGCACCATCCTGAAGACCAGACCCCTATCAGACCTGGAGATAGTGGAGAGGATCGAGAGGGACACCGGACTCGACTTCCGTTACATACACAGCGAGCTGGAGAACATCCGCGACATCCGCAGGTATACCGCCGACGTCGCCAAGTACCTCTACAGCTCCCGTGCGAAGGATGTCCTGGAGATCTACGACTCCCTCCCCACCACCGAGAAGGTGATGTCCATCTTCGACAGCACCGTCTACAAATATTTCCTCAACGAGGGACCGGTGGCGGTAATTGGCCTCGACCTCTTCAACGACCTGGACAAGCACATGCTCCCCTGCGAATTCGACGAGATCGATGCCTTCGTCGAGGGGGAGGAGTATGAGATCGGGACGATCTACGGCGTGGGAAACGACAGGCAGATTGCAGGCAGCATAGTGGACCTCATAGAACCCGAGACCGCCAATGACACGGCGATCATCCTCGACCCCAGCAGCCCCGTGGCGGACGCTGTGCGTTCCGCCCTCTACCGCAGGAGGATCCCCTTCAAGAACAGTCTCGACATGAAGGACCTCGCACAGGTTCGCGACTATATCGAATTCCTCAATCTGGCACTTGACTTCAGGACCATCCGCGTCAGGGATGTCAGGGAACTCTTCTCTGTGTACCTCAGGGGACACGATAACGACCGCCCGAGGATCCTCAGGCCCGAGGAGGACAACTACCTCCTCCACAAGTACCAGATAACGGAGAAGACCGACCCGACCACCGAGCTCCTCATCGAGACGATGAAGGACATCCGCGGCTGCAAATTCTCGCAGGTGGCGGAGATCCTCTACCGCAACATGCCCCAGAAGGCCTCGGTCATGATGCTCCTCGACAGCATGGACCTGTCGGAGAAGATGATCACCTCTGCACTGGTATCCAGGCTCGCCTACGCCGTGAACAACGTCAGCGACCTGAAGCACAATGAACAGGTCCCCGAATACGAGAGACACGGAGTCCTCCTGGCTGACTGCAGCAACTCCACCTACGTGGACAGGTCCTTCGTGATCTACATCGGTCTGGACAGCGCCTGGGAGGTCACCGCCCCCGGGAAGGACTACGTGGACAAGGAACAGCTCGACCTGGACAACGCGGTCCGCATGAGCATCCTCCTGCAGCAGGGGACCTCCCGCATCTACGCGGTGAAACCCGCCTCGGACGGTAAGGACACCCTCCCCTGCCCCACCTTCCAGACCATCTACAAGAGCATGGGGAAACCGAAGAGCATCAAGACCTTCGCCGACATTTGCGGAGAGTACAGACTCGGCTCCTGGTTCGTCCCCGGGACCGTGGAGAGGCCGGAGAGCGGTTCGATGGAGATTGACCGTGACCCCAGGGACTGGAAGTTCTCCAAGACCTCCTACAACGCCTACTGCGACTGCCCCATCAAGTTCATGTTCTCCGAGCTCCTGTTCGGGGAGACCAACGAGAACATCATGCTGGGCAACTGCCTGCACGAACTCGCCGAACTCTACTTCTGCTATCCCGACCTGGTGAAGGAGAAGGGACTGGACCACTACGTCTCCCTCCTCTCCGACACCTATGCGGGGATCTCCGACGAATGCCACAGGGAGTTCGACCTCAGCAGGTTCAGGGTGTACGCCAACAACCTTCTCAGATACATCGACGTCATCAGACCCGAGAAGGTCCCGCTTGACGCGAAAGTAGCCGATAGGGAGCATCCCAACGGCCTCATGATGTCCGAGGGCCTGGAATTTTGTTCCACCCTCGCCGAGGGCAAGATCGACTGCGACGGACCCATGTTCGCCAAATACGACGTCCGCACCGGCGGACTCATATGCGACTACAAGAGCGGGAAGGTCAAGGAGCCCAAGGACATCGTGGACGGTTTCCTCGAGAAGGGCACCAAGATGGCGGAGTACCAGCCCCTGGTATACCTCTCCGTCCTCCGGGAGAACACCGACGAACCCTGCGAGTTCGACCTGTTCTTCATCGGCGAGAACGACATAGAATCGATAGACCCAGAATACGATATCCTGCGCAACGTGAGGAGAGTGGTTTTGAGCAAACAGACTACCCGCGACCTCGTACTCGGACGCAACGGGACGGTGGAACGCAAGTATGTCAACACGAAATCCTACGCAAAGTTCGCGGAGAGATGGGACAGCGTGGCGAATGTCCTGCTGACCTTCTACGACAGCGGGGACCTTGATTCCCCCTCGCTGGTCGATGCCCTCCTGAACGCGGCCAACGTCTCGGATGCCAAGACCAACAGGGAAAGCGCCCAGAGGATAGCCAACTTCGCCAGGGAGCAGATGGGTAACGGCTACTGCATCGCCGATGATGATTCCGTGATCGTCCCCTCCGATACCATGGACCGTTTCGTCTCCGTCCTGAAGGAACGCCACAAGACCGCCACCGACCAGATGTACGAACCCATCTACAGTCTGAACAAGGGAAGGATCCAGTGCAAATACTGCACCTACAACAGGGTGTGTCTCAAGGCCTTCGTCGACGACGAGGAGGTTGCGGAATGAGCGGACTCAACGAATCCCAGCAGAGGATTGCCGACACCACGGAGGGTATGATCGTCGTCGATGCCGGACCCGGCACCGGGAAGACGTTCACCGTGGTGAGCAGATGCATCAACATCCTCAGGAAGAAGGACTTCGACTGGCACGACCTCGTGATGCTCACCTTCACCAAGAACGCCGCAGCGGAGATGAGGGAGAGGCTGCAGGCGGCCGTGGCCGACATGTACCTCAAAGGGGACATCAACGCCGATGAGTTCGACAGGCTTGACAGCCTCGCCAAGAAGATCACCGTCGGCACCTTCGATTCGTTCTGTCTCTCGGTGGTGAAACAATCCCCCTACATGGTATCGAGGTTCTTCCGCTTCGACGAGTTCCTCACCCGCGGGGCCAACATCTCGGAGAACGAGAGCGTCAACGAGAGGTACTTCGCCAGGTTCCTGGACCGTTTCCTGATGGAAAGGGGGGAGGAGTTCGGCACCTGGTCCGCCATCGCAGCCGGCCAGGCCTCCGAGATCTACAGCCTGCTCAACCGCCTGATGTCCTGCGGCATCGTCCCACTCAGGAAGACCCCCGAAGGGAGGTTCAACTGGTTCGGCGGCAACGACGGGAACGACCTCAAGGGAGACCTCGACACCCTGAGGGAGATCATGAACCGCTTCCCCGGACTCTCCCATCCCGAGGATTATGCCGATGTGCCAGACGCGGCGAACTACGACCTAAGCGGCAAGAACACCACCGGCGATATGCTCGACGATGCCGCCTTCGACAGCCGCAAGGGACTCATCGAGATGATCCACGAGATCTACTACGACTACATCCGCACCGCCGTGAAGGACGACCACCTGACCTTCGGACTTGTGGCATGCTTCGCGTTCATCGTCCTTCTCAACGACTCCGCCACCCGCGAGAGGATGTCCACCAGGTACCTCATCGTGGACGAGTTCCAGGACACCAACAGCAACCAGCTCATGATCTCCATGCTGGTCCTCAAGGAGCCCAACCTCTGCGTGGTCGGGGACTGGAAGCAGGGTATCTACGGATTCAGGTTCGTCTCCATCGAGAACATCACCGAGTTCGAGAGGAAGGTAACGCAGTTCAGGGAGATCCTGAACGCCGACGGCAACATCCGCATCCCCTACAGGATCAAGGAGGTCATCAAGCTCCCTCTGACAGAGAACTACCGCAGTTCCCAGACCGTCATCGATGCGGCCTACGAGACACTCAAGATCAAGGGTACCCAGAATGACACCAGCATCCCCGAAGGCATCGACGGCATGATCACCCCCATCGTATCCCAGCGCAAGGAGATCGGCCAGTACACTGGGATCGAATGCGTGCAGTGCGACGGGAAGAAGGAGGAGGTCGACGAGGTCATCAGACGCATCGACGCCTACGTGAACTCCGGCGACTACATGATCGTCGACGACGACAAGAACCCTCCCCGCAGACCCGACTACAGCGACATCGCGGTGCTATGCAGGAACGGCAGCATGTGCCGCATGGTCTACGACGCATGTCAGGATAAGAACATCCCCGCCTTCATGCAGGGCGACATCGACATCATGAACACCCCCGAGGCAAGGCTCCTCCTTGCATGGCTCAGATATGTGAGCAACGACCAGGACCCGTGGGGCGTGGCCGCCATCCTCGCCGAGAGGAACTATCCCGCCGAGATGATCAGGCGCATGGTAAGACCCAGAAGGGGAGAAAAGAGGGAACCCGTCCCCGATGACATCAGGGAATTCAGGAAGCACCTCCGCGCCAAGAGGAGGAGGATCACCGAGCTCATCTCCGACGTCTACTCCTGGTACGGACTGGACAACAACATCACCCAGGCCATCACCTCGGTGCTGTCATCCGCCCACAGGGGCTCCCTGCAGACCATATCCAACCTCATAACCGCCATCGAGAGCGACATGGCGAAACAGGCCCGCTACGACGTCGACGGACTCCCTGACAGCAACGCGGTGATCATCCAGACCCTCCACAAATCCAAAGGTCTGGAGTACCCCATAGTGATAATCCCGTCGATAAACAGCAACAGCTTCCCCAACGTCAAGGACTCCTCCGTGTTCAAATTCAGCAGCCTGACCGGCATCAGGTGCACCAAGACCGTCATCAAATTCGGGGACGAGATGAAGATAGGGGATTCCTGGAGGACCGCGGTGGTATCCGCCTCCGTAGCGAAGGATTACAGCGAGGAGAGGAGACTGTTCTTCGTGGGCATCTCCCGCGCCAAGCAGTACGTCACCCTCATCGCGGGGAGGAAACCCTCGGAGTTCTTCAAGCACTTCGCAAGGGGCAGTCCGCAACCGGCGGGAACCAACGAGGTGGAGAAGAAGACCCTCAGGTCCCAGATACCCGAGGCGAGGCCAGTCATCGGAGAGTTCAAGGTCCGCAGGAAGAACCTCTCCGCCCATGACCTGCTGATGTTCGGCATGACCTCCTCCGGCATGAGACCGGAAGGCGAGGCGGACGAACTCTGCCACAAGGGAATGAAGTACGGGACCGAAGTCCACCAGATGGCCGAGCTCATCGGCAGGGACTTCGACATCGAACCGGAGAGGTTCGAGGAATACCCTGAACTCGTGAAGGTGAAAGCCACGGTGGAACGCCTCCGTGCCGAGGGTGCGGAGGAACTCTACGCAGAGCGCAGATGCGGTCTCGCACTCAATGACCCAGATGTCACGATCTCAGGTATAATCGACCTGCTTGCGGTGTTCCCCGACCGCATCGAGATCCATGATTGGAAGACCGACGCGGAGGGAGATTACCAGGGCGAGTACAGGATACAGCTGAGCATCTACGCCCATGTTCTCATGGACATGCACCCTGGGAAGAAGGTCACCTGCACCATCGATTGGCTCGACTGGTCCGAACCCGAGACCTTCGAACCGCTGGACATTGAAGTCATCAAGGAAAGGGCAAAGGCTGCGCTCGGGATCGGGGAGAAGTGATCGATACCCGAAACGAAGTCGGGATTTGATCAGGATTCCTGCAAAATGTACACGTAATTTTGCAGTTATTCCTGCATTTTAGATATCAATTCAATCGAAGACCAAACCC
>CAMNNR010000053.1 GCA_946545675.1 uncultured Thermoplasmata archaeon
CAATCAACTGGGATACCGACCTCTCCAGGGGACGTATCGTCATGACCTACGGTCTGGCCACCGGTCAGCTGAAGGCCGACCCCTCCGTCGTGCAGAGCATGTACACCTGTACCACCTGCGCTGACTGCGTCAGGAGGTGCCCTTCCAAGGTCAAGATCGTCGATATCATCGAACTCGCACGTGCGGACCTGGTCGCCAACGGCCACGCCCTGCCCAAGCACAAGAAGATGTGCGAGAACATCCTCGAGTACAACAATCCCTTCGCAGAGAAGGAGTCTGTCGCAGAGGTATTCAAGAAGATGGGCTACGAGCCCCACAATGCCCCTGTCGCATACTTCGCCGGATGCACCGCAACCTACAGGGCGAAGAAGACCGCCATGGCCTCCCTGTCGATCCTCAAGAAACTGAATGTGGACTTCACCACTCTGGACGAGATCTGCTGCGGTTCCGTCATGGGACGTGTCGGCTGGTCCGAGGAAGACCTCGTGAAGATCTACCAGAAGAACGTCGACGCCATCGCCAAGCTTGGAGTAAAGACTCTGGTCCTCTCCTGCGCGGGATGCTACAGGATGTTCAAGATCGAATACCCGAAGCACGTCAAGGTCCCCTTCGAGGTCCTCCACATGACAGAGTTCCTTGCGAAGCAGGACCTGAAGCTCAAGCCCCTCGGAGACGTCACCGTCACCTACCACGATCCCTGCCACCTCGGCAGGCACTGTGGCGTGTTCGAAGAACCCAGGGCTGTGATCAACAAGTTCCCCGGTGTCGACTTCAAGGAGATGAAGTACAACAGGTCCACCAGCCACTGCTGTGGCGGAGGCGGAGGAGTACGTGCTGCATTCCCCGAGGAAGCGGCGGACATCGCCAACACCAGGCTCGATGAGGCTGACTTCGCAGACATCGTGATCACCACCTGTCCCTTCTGCGTGACCAATCTGTCAGCTCAGGTCGGAGACCGCAAGCTCAAGGTGATCGATCTCGTCGAATTGATCGACGACCACCTCTGAACGTGCGCGCATCAGATTTACTCAGACGCGGGGCATCCCGCCCCGCGTTAATGGGGATCCTGAACGTCACCCCCGATTCTTTTTCCGACGGGGGAAGATGGGATTCCGCGGACAGTGCCAGAGCGCACGCATTAGAACTTTCGGAACAAGGTGCGGACATCATCGATATCGGCGGGGAATCGACCCGCCCCGGTGCCGAACCCGTTCCTTTGGAAGAGGAACTCCAAAGGGTGATTCCCGCATTGACGGCTGTCTTGGATGCCGTTGATAAACCCGTGTCCGTCGATACGATGAAAGCGGCTGTCGCACGCCGGGCAGTCGAATGCGGGGCGGCCATAATCAATGACGTGAGCGGTTTCGCGGATCCCACCATGGCCGCGACCGCTGCGGAACTCGATGTCCCGATAGTCATCATGAGCAGTTACGGTACGCCGCAGACCTTCAAGATCCAGACCATTCCCGGAGATGCCATAGCCTATGCGACGGCCTTCCTAGAGGAACGTATCCGGGTGGCTCTCGACGCAGGCGTGAAGGAGCACAACATCATAATCGATCCCGGCGTGGGTTTCGGGACAACGCCCGAGCAATCGATCGATATGGTCAGACATTCGGGGGAGTTCTCCTTCGGCAAATATCCCGTACTGATCGGACCTTCGAGGAAGAGATTCCTTAGCAAGTTCTATCCTGACCTCGAAAAGGATGAGGCCACGGCGGAAGTGTGTTTGCTGGCCGCCGCAGGCGGTGCGGACATCGTCCGTGTCCACAACGTCGCCTGCGTGGCCAGGAGATTTTGAGGTTTAGAAGTCCTTGTCGTCGTCCAGACGGAGCTTGTGGTCAAGGGCTCTCTTGTGCTTCTTGCGTGCACCTGCGAACTCGCCGATGGGAATGAGGATGCAGGTCGCGAATACCATGCACATGAACTTCACGAGTCCGTCCATACCTACGGTGAGGTTCTCGAGACCCATCGAGGAGAATACCTCGGGAAGGGCCAGAGAGTGGGATGCACCCTGGAAGACCAGCAGGAGCCAGATGATGATGGCAACGCACTTGATGATACCGAAGACCATCTTTCCGACGGTTCCCTCTCCGAAGTAGACCCCGATACAGCTGAGTGCGATGATGGGAAGGAATCCGACCAAAGCGTTGAAGATCATTCCACCGGGTGACAGCCAGGCACCTATGTTTCCGAGGCTGTCGACGAATTTGTCGAGGGACCCGTACTCCATGTATGTGGCGATGACCATCATCAGGATGAAGATGGCGATGTATTCGACGATACTGATCACTACTCTCTTGACAACGCGGGCTTTGCTGTTGAGGTATTTCTTCTCCTCGCCGGAGAGTTTGCTCTCCTCTCTGCGGATGGTATCGTCCCTCATGCTGTCGCCCCCGCTCTCTTGTAGAGTTCGCTGAGCATCTCGACGAATGCGGCGGCGTTGGTACTGTCAATCTCGTAGGGGTTTCCGCCGTAGGTCACAGTCAGTTTCCCCTCGTGGGCATCCATGAATTCCTGGAGAATCGCCATAGCGGTCTTGTCAGCTGTTCCAGCCGCAGTCAGGCTGAGCCCGATGTTGGATCCCTTGGTGATGTCGGCGGTGAAAGTCGCATCCCCGCAGGTGAATTCGTAACTGCCGGCAGTGAGACTGTCCAGTACGGATTCCAGGATGGTCGAACCGCCGGAAGCGACCTCAACGGTCATCTCAGCGGTATTCGTGGCCTTATCGATGCTGAACGAAGGCGCACCGACAGTGGTCTCGATGGGCATCTGTTTGTTATTAACGGTGATATCGAGGTCCACGAGATAGGACTGCTGCCATTCGAAGTACTTGAAAGCGATCTGGGTGCTGACAGGTATGGTGAGTTTACCGGTGTCATCCACTCCGCTGCACGAGTATGCCAGAAGAGTACAGATTGGTATCGATATCGTCTTTGCGAGGGATGTCGCCTGTTTCGATACCAGGTTTCCGAGGTTCAGTTCGAATAAGGCGATTTTACTCGCGCCTTTGCCCACAAACAGGGCGAATTTAGTGTCTACTACGTCCTGGGGAAGGTTGGAGGTTATCTCTCCGTCCACAGTGACCTTGAGATTCGCCCCGTCCAGAGAAGTCCCTATAGAAAGGGTATCCAGGCCCGTTATGGGGTTTTTCATATCCTCATTGTTCATGGGGATAGCACTTATCACGGCGCTGTAGCTGCAGTACACGATTATAGCGACAACAGCTATCTGAGCGACTAACTTGCCTGCGTTCACGATATTGAATCGGTAACGTACTATAAAAATCAAAGTAGGAGGCCTATTGCCAGAATACCGATGACCGCTATCGTGGTGACCGCAGCCCACGCAATCTCGGTGTTCCTCTCCTTGCGCATCCTTTCATGGTCCTTGTTGTAGCATTCCACAGAGCAGTATGCCTGATCCTCGGGAATCGCATCCCCGCAGTACCGGCAGTGATCGTGTCCTGTCACGTCTGAAACCATGTCAAATCCTATGCCGTTTCCCTTATAAAGTATATTTCAGGTGATTTAACGGGTAGTAATTTGCCAAGCAGCACGCGTTTCGACCGTATGGAACGTACGGAATGGATCGACATGGACAGGATTCACGGATTCCGTGTGTTCGTGGCAGGTGCCGGCGCCCTCGGTAACGAGGTACTCAAAGACCTAGCCTTAGCCGGTTTCCGCGACATCACGGTGGCGGATCCTGACACGGTCGAGGAGAGCAATCTCAGTAGATGCGTCCTTTTCCGTCCCGGACACATCGGGATGAACAAGGCTGCGGCTGTTGCGGAGACCCTTCCCGAACTGGATCCGGATTGTACTCTGACCCCTATCACCGATAGGATCCAGAACCTCGATCTGGAAGGATACGATGTGTACATCGGATGCCTTGACAGCATAAGTGCCAGACTGCATCTGAACTCGCATGCCATGTATTACCGTATACCTTACGTGGACGGTGCGACCGACGCTTTCAGAGGGAAGGTCCAGGTGGTCCTCCCCGACGGTCCGTGCATGGAGTGTTCCATGAACGGAACCCACATCAGGGAGCTGCACAGGACGTTTTCGTGCATACCCGGGGAGGAAATAGATCCAGTGATCCTCTCCTCAGGTATCACGACGTCATCTGTCATAGCCGCGATATGCGTACGTGAGGTCCTGAAAATCGCCTGCGGCATCGAGGATCGCTGTGTGAGGGGGGTAAGTTACTACGACGGTATGGAGGGCACTATGGATATCGTCTCTCTGGAGACCAATCCGCGGTGCCCTAACCACGGAGAATCTGTATGACTATGAATTTGAAGATTAGGAATTCAGTGGATAATTCGGTCATCTCTACCGAGGTGGAGGAGGGCGATTCCATCGGGGATCTCCTTCTTTACGCGGCCGAATACTGGAGCAATCAGAAGTATGCCATGGTGATGAAGGTGGGCAGCCGGCTGGTGCCTCCGAACCTATCGGTATCCGAGACTGGGCTGAAGGACGGCGACACGGTTATCTTGGTCCCGGATCCCCAAGGTGGATGAGATGGGGCTGGTCAAACCTGTGCTCCTCAGGCGTCTGAGGAATGATCTGCAGGACGTCTCGAATATGCCAGGCGTCACGGTTTCGGACTTGGACGAGGCCTTGGAACTTCCCTATACTCTCCATGTGGTACTCGATGGGATCGAAGGATATTCGGCGCCGGGGAGGGTGATCGAGCATCATGAGTTCGACCTCATCCTCGGGGAGGATTTCCCCTACGAGCGGCCCCGTCTGAAATGGGTCACCGAAATATTCCACCCCAACATCCTGGCTCCATCGGAAGGAGGCGGGGTGTGCGTGGCCGACAGGGACCACTGGGATTTCGATTCCAGGTTGTCGGATTTCATCGCTGCAGTAACCGATTTGGTTAAAAATCCCAATCCGTATAATCCGCTGGTCTCAGAAACGTGTTCGGCAGCCGCTGAGTGGTTTCTGAAACAGGCGTGACCATATGACCCAGATAGGATTTGCCCCTCGTTCCGTACCCGGTGCGGAACTGCTGTTCGGAGAGAGTGTAGCACACTATCTCGCCGATATCTCGGACGAATCCTACGGGGAGGAGTCCGAGTCGACCGGGTTCCTATTGGGAAAGGTTTACCGTGACTCCGCGGGAGAATACGCAATCGTGAGCGGGGTCACGCAGGATCCCACCAAAACGATGAACGCGGTAGGGCTGTTCAGGTCATCCCTCTCGGGATTCGACGCCAACGATGGGGATGTCCGCAGGGCCGTATCCTTGTTCGGCAGTGCACGCATCTACATGATCATCGTGGATGCGGTGCAGGGCGCCATGTGTATGTACGTGGTGGAAAACGGCATCGCAAGAAAGGTCCGCTCTGCCATGGTGGAGAATCTCTGAGTATCAGACCCAGATGGCGTGATTGTTGCGAAGGTCCTCTTCGGTGGAACCGAGTTTCTTCATGAGTTCGGGCACCAGTGAGTCGAAGAAGAGGATTGTCGCATCCTCGAAGACGGTTCCCAACGGGGCCTTTTCCGCCATCTCCTTGGTCTTCTTGGGTTTCACGAGGATGACCGTATCGGAGTTCTTCGCCAGATTGCTGTTCTTCTCGGAGGTCACGCTGATCACGTGGGTACCGAGGCGCTTGGCAATCTCCGCGGTCTTGACGGCGGACATGGTGCGCCCGGTGTTGGAGATCAGGATGAGCACGTCGTTCTTCCCGATTATTGGCGTGGTCATGTCTCCTACGAAGTATACCTGGAGACCGAGCTGGACAAGGCGGATGGCGAAGGTCTGACCGACAAGTCCCGACCTTCCCACTCCGAAGATGAAAATGCGTTTCCCTGCCAGGATCAAGCGGACCAGTTCGGCCCTTTCTTCCTCGGTGATGTCCGAGAGTGCTTCCGCACAGCACCTGGTCAGGTATTCGAGCTCTTCCAAACGGATCACTCTTCTGCAGGCTCTCCTTCGGCGGCAGCTTCCAGTTCCTGTTTCCTCTTGTCTTTGAGGAACTTTGCCGCCTTCTTGGAAAGCACCCTCTCGGTGAGGGTCCTCATGTACACTGCGTCGTGTTCGAGCAGAGGGGAGGACGAGATGAGGGTCATGTCAGGTTTGAGCTCCGCGAGTGCTTCCGCGAGCCTCTCGAACCTGAGTTCTCCCTTCTTCAGAGGGGTGAGCCATTTCTCGTTGCCGTCGGGGGTGAATTCCACGTTAGAGAATGATGCGTAGACCCTGTTGTCGCTGTAGGATGCGAATTCGTTGATGAGGTCCACGAAGTCGGTGTAAGTGTCCAGGGCACCCATGGTCCTGGCCTGGTAATGGGGGAAGTTGAGGACGGGTACAAGTCCTTCGATCTCGTCGCAGAGGTCGAAGACCTCCTCTTTAGAACCGAAAACGTCCTGCTGTCCGGTGATCTCGATACCCAGGCGGGGTTTGAGCTTCATCTCGGACCACCAGTCGGTGATGTTGGCGAGGTTGTTGTAGATGTTCTCTTTGGTGGTCTCGTCGTCCCTCTTCCTCCTGTCGTAGAGTCCGACGTTGGTGACCACGATGTCTCCGTCGAGTGCGTTGAGGATCACTCCAGCCTGCCTCACGGTCTCGAAGTACTGGGAGGCGAGCATCGCTTCCTCATCGTTCTCCGAACCCATATCGCAGCCGAGGTCCATGTAGTAGGGGGTGTGAAGGGAGAGACTGACGTCGTGTCTCTTCGCCATCCTTCCGAGTGCGTAGAGGTCGTTGAAGCAGGGGGCGATTCCGGCAGGCATGACAAGAAGGTTGTCATCCATGTCGATCGTGGTGTCTGGGTCATATATGATGTCCTCATCGGGCCTCTCGATTCCGACAACGAATTCGGATTCCGCATCGAGCTCTTTGATGGTCTTTCCGGCTTCGTAATCCTCGTCGGCGGCACGGGGGTAGGTCTTAGGCCTCACCATTTGAATCTCGAGTGCAGTGAGTGCAAGATTGTGCACATCTTCAATACCGTCTTTGAGAGTACGACCTTTGCAAGAAAGCGGAATACCGGCGGGACCATATCTTATCATGGACAATCCTCTAACTGTGCGGACAACGTAACCATCGTTTTAAATCTTGTTCTAAACGCCTCTCTTATCTCTATAAAAAATAATAAGCGTGGGCCATACTTTTATAAATAAGTCCCACATAGACCCCTTTCACCCAATGTCGGGAGAGTCAGAAATATGAGCAAAACATGCTACAAGACTAACCCCCAGCTTGTCGCCTTGATCTCCGATCTTAAGGCCAAGACTAGGGAAGATCCGAAAGCTGCTATCTGGCGAGACATCGCGCTCCGGCTCGAGGCACCCTCCAGGGTGTGGGCCGAGGCGAACCTCAGCAAGATTGAGAAATACGCCGCAGACGGCGAGACCATCATCGTACCCGGTAAAGTCCTCGCTGCAGGCGATATCAGCAAGAAAGTGAACGTTGCCGCCTACAGCTTCAGTGCAAAGGCAGCAGCTGCAATCGTCGCCGCAGGCGGAAAGACCATGACCATCAGAGAGCTCATGGACGAGAACCCCTCCGGTTCCAAAGTAAGGATTATGGGATGATTATCATGGTTACCGTAATCGATGGAAAAGGACTCATCTACGGAAGGCTGGCAAGCGATGTCGCTACCAGGATCCTCAACAACGAGGAAGTCGTAGTTCTCAACGCCGAGCAGATCATCGTCACTGGTGAGAGGAGCGAGGTCTTCGCCGATTTCAAGCACAAGGTCGAGGTCGGAGAAGTCACCAAGAGGAAAGGACCGTTCTACCCCCGCAGGGCTGACCTTCTCTTCAAGAGATGCGTCAAGGGAATGATCCCCCGCTACACCACCACCGGAAGGGAAGCCTACAGGGCCCTCCACGTCTTCGTCGGAGTCCCCAAGCAGTTCGCAGACTGCGAGAAAGTCAAAGTCGAGACCGCTTGCAAGGCACCTCAGTGCAAATACGTCTCCCTGGGAGAGATTTCTGAATTCCTGGGATCTAAGATCAGGTGATTTCAATGGATGCAGTCAACACTAGTGGAAAAAGGAAGACCGCAATCGCCAGGGCAACCGTGAAAGAGGGCTCCGGCAAGGTCACCATCAACAAGACCCCCCTCGCAATCTACTCCCCTGAGCTCGCAAGGCTCAAGATCGAGGAACCCCTGCAGCTTGTTCCTGAGAAGGCAGCCAAGGTCGACATCGCCGTCCTCGTACAGGGCGGAGGAGTCATGGGCCAGGCAGCAGCCGTCAGGACCGCCATCGCAAGGGGCCTTGTGGACTACTACAAGGACGACGAGCTCGAGGCACTCTTCAGGGCATACGACAGGACCCTCATCGTCAACGACGACAGGAACAAACTGCCCAAGAAGCCCATGGGACCTGGCGCTCGCGCAAAGAAGCAGAAGTCCTACAGGTGAGTAGATATCATGATAATAC
>CAMNNR010000054.1 GCA_946545675.1 uncultured Thermoplasmata archaeon
CATTCTCAGGAGGGCGTCCCTGACCTCCTCCACACCGCGGGTGTCAGAGAGGTTGAACTGTCCGTCCCCCTTGTCCTTCACGTCACTGTGCCCGCCGATCTCCACGCTCGAACCCGCGGATATCTTCGTGGCGCATATGTTGACGATGCCATCCCTGAAGCGGGGGAGCTCCCTGGTGGAGATGGTCTCCGCCGCGAAGGGCATGAACAGCCTGTATGCCATGGCGACCTGCAGGAGATCCCTCTCAGAAACGGACACGTCATCCTCCTGGTGGGAACTGCAGGGCCTGAGGCGGGGTAACGAGAAGGCGATCTCCGCATGAGGGTATTTCCTCTGGATGGTGTAGGCGTGCATACCGCAGGAGAAGGCATCCTTCCTCCAGTCCTTGCGGAGCCCGAGCAGCGCTGCGAAGCCCACTCCCCTCATCCCTCCCATGAGAGCCCTCTCCTGGGCGTTGAACCTGTAGGACATGATCCTCTTGGGGCCGCCGAGGTGATATTGGGCGTAAGTCTCAGGGTCGTAGGTCTCCTGGAAGACGATGACGTAATCCGCACCGCATTCGTGGAGGTAGCGGTATTCCTCGTGATTTACAGGGTAGACCTCCATACTGATGCTGGAGAAGTATTTCTTGGCGATCTTCACGCACATCCCGATGTATTCGATGTCGGAGAAGTTCCTGGACTCGCCTGTGAGTATCAGTATGTCCGTGAGGCCGGTGGAGGCGATGGCCTTCATCTCGGTCTCCACCTCCTGCTCGGTCAGGCGTGCCCTGAGGATGTCGTTGTCGTGGTTGAAACCGCAGTACTGGCAGCGGTTCTCGCAGTAATTGGAGGTGTAGATGGGTGTGAACATGCACACGGAGTTGCCGAAATGGTCGCGGGTCAGCTGTCTCGCCCTCTGTGCGATCTCTTCCATGAGGGGGACGGCCGCGGGCGATAACAGCGCACCGAAGTCGTAAGGGTCGAGCCTATCCTTGGCAATCGCCCGCCTGACATCTGCAACAGTATATGATTCGGGATCGAACGCCTTCTCGGCCTCCAGCACCTTCTCCAGCACGTCGGTGCCGATGTTCTCCATGTCAGGCATGTAGTTGCATGCGTCGGTAGGTGCCCTGAACGTCATCTCACTCACCGAGGAATCCGGTCAGCGGGGAAGAGGCCTCGCCTCTGTCCTTGAGGACCCTTCCGGGACCGGCAAGATATGCCTTCCTGCCTGCTTCGATCGCCATCCTGAACGCTGTGGCCATCTCGGGCACGTCGGAGGCGGTGGCGATGGCGGTGTTCGCCATCACTGCGGCACAGCCGAGTTCCATCGCCTCGCAGGCCTGTGAGGGGCGTCCGATCCCGGCATCCACTATGATTGGGAGGTCGATCTCCTCGACCATCATCTTGATGAAATCCTTGGTGAGGAGGCCACGGTTGCTGCCGATGGGTGCCGCCAGGGGCATGATGGCAGCCGCACCGGCGTCAGCCATATGCTTCGCCATGGTGAGGTCGGGCATCATGTAGGGGAGGGCGGTGAATCCGTCATCCACCAGAAGTTCGATGGCCTTCACGGTCTCGGCGTTGTCCGGAAGGAGGTATCTCGAGTCGCGGACGATCTCGATCTTTATCATATCCCCGCATCCGAGTTCCCTTGCGAGGCGGGCGATGGTGAGTGCCTCCTCCGCTGTCCTCGCGCCGGAGGTGTTGGGTAGGAGGGTGACGTTCTTCGGCATGTAGTCGAGCACGTTCTGCTGTCCGCCTTTGTTAACACGGCGAACGGCGAGGGTAGCGATTTCCACGCCTCCGTTGCGGATCACCTTGTCGGTCATCTCTAGCGAGAATTTGCCTGAACCGAGTATGAATCTTGATTTGAAGTGCTTGTTGCCGATAACGAGGTCGTCGTTCATCTGTCCTTCCCGGATTCCAGTATCTGCAACACCTTATTAGCCATAACGCCCGCGCACGCGGCTACGCGGGGGGCTAGAACGCCCTCTGATAGGTCGGATTTCCCGTCTCCGCATACGTAGATGGAATCGGACAGCTTCCTGACCTTCATTTCCCCGTCGCCAATGCCGGCCATGCCGCTGCCGCAGACCAGGGGGATGCCCATGGCGGAGACGGTCTCCACCAGCATGGCTTTCTCCGTCGGGTCGTCGAATGCCTCGCACATGACGTCGCATCCGCTGAATATCCGAGGGATGTTGACCTCATCCAGTTTCTCAGTGAAACCTATGACTTCTATCTCGGGATTTATGGCGGAGATGACCTCCGAGATGGCATCGACCTTGAAAAGACCCAGATGGTTCAGGTTATAGACCTGTCTGTTGAGGTTGCTGAACTCCACGCGGTCGTAATCGGCGATGATTATCCTGCCGACGCCGGAACGTGCCAGGAAGGTCGTTATGTTGGAACCCAAGCCTCCGGCGCCCGCAATGCCCACGGTCTTATCCGTCAGAGGGGAGATATTCCCGCGTTGGGTGATGGCATCGGTCAGTCCGCCGGGGCATTTCCCGATGTAGATCCTGGAATATTCCTCGATCCACGTGTCCTCGGTTACCGGTACTCCGTCAACCACTACGACATTGCAGTCGGGGAACCATCCTTCGCGGAGTTCTTCGGTGGTCTCTTCGGTGATTTCGGTGAGCTCGCCGTTGAGGATGATCTTCATCATCCGCCTCCCACGAAGCTGACTATCTCCAGGCAGTCTGTGTTAGAGATCACAGTCTCAGGGATCTTGGCACGGGGGACAACAACGCCGTTTAGGAGGACAGCGGTCTTTTCCAGGACGTAACCCTGGGATATCAGCCAATCGGACAGCTTTGTGCCGTCCGCAACGCTTACCTCTTCCCCGTTCGCCTTCATCTCTGGGTTCTCCTGTTGTTGAGTATCAGGGTCTTCAGTTCGTGGGCGGCAGATTGGATGTCCTCCTGCGCCATGATCGCAGAGACCACTGCCACTCCGTCCGCTCCGGCCCTCATCACATGGAGGATGTTGCCCTTGTTGATGCCGCCGATGGCCACAACCGGTACGTCCACCGCCTTCTTGATATCGTATATGGCGTCTAGCCCTATGCCCTGTTCCGCATCTGGTTTGGTGCTGGTGGTGAATATCGCACCCACTCCCAGGTAATCCGCCCCGTCCTCGACGGCTTTGATGGCCTGCTCGACGTTGTCCACGCTGGCGCCTATGATCATCTCGTCGCCGACCAGTCTCCTGGCCTCGCTGATGGGGATATCGGTCTGTCCGAGGTGGACACCGTCCGCACTCGCCAGGATGGCGACGTCGATCCTGTCGTTGACGATGAAGAACTTGTTGTATTCGTCGGCGACCGCCTGCATCTGCTTGGCGAGTTCCAGCATCTCTCCGCCATCGGTATCCTTCATCCTGAGCTGAACCACATCCGCCCCGCCCGCATAGCACAGGCGTGCGGCCTCCACTTCGCTGGTCTTACCCAGCATCTTCCTGTCGGTTATCGCGTAGAGTTCGAACAAGTCACTTCCTCCTTATGAGTCTGTCAACGTCTTCCTCGCTTAAGTTGTATACTGCGTCGAACAGTTTCGTCTTGAATGATCCCGGGCCATAGACCTTGCCTTCATTGACTGCCACTTCCGACGCGATGTTGAGGACAGATATCGCCGCCACGACGGAATCCACGGAGACGCCACAGGCACCTACGTAGGCACCGACGACCGAGGACAGCATGCACCCGGTGCCTGAGACCGAGCCCATGGCCGGCGAGCCGTTGGAGAGTTCTGTAATCGTTTCACCGTCGGAGACGTAGTCCACCTCCCCGGTGGCGGCCACGATGGCGCCGGTCTTCTCCGCAAGGATCCTGGCGGCTTCGCCTATCTCGTTCCCGCCCGATTCGGAATCGACCCCACGGACTCTGCCTCCGAGTCCTGCAAGTACGGATATCTCACCGTGGTTACCCTTGATCACGTCGATCTTCAGGGAGTCGATCAGATTCCAAGCGGTATCGGTACGGTACTGGGTGGCCCCCACGCCAACGGGGTCGAGGATGATGGGTATCCCGAGTTCGTTCGCCTTCTTCCCCGCAATGAGCATGGACTCCACGGTACGGGGGTTTAGAGTGCCTATGTTCAGGACCAGCGAGGATGCCAGTTTCACCATGTCTGGCACATCCTCTGCTGCATCGGACATGACGGGTGATCCGCCAGCGCATATGCACATGTTCGCACAGTCGTTGACAGTCACGTAGTTGGTGATGTGGTGCACCAGCGGGCAGGTCACGCGGACCTTCTGCATCATGTCCGATACGGTTTTCATTAGATGCAAATCGGCGCCAATCGTATTAATTGGTTGGCAGGGGTTGGTATATACCTCCATACTAAGTTATCTTCAACTTAACACGCGTGCCTATACCTATTAATAGATAAAGCCGAATTCGAGGGAGGATTATAATGGCAGAAGCCGGAGAGACAAAGGTCAGAAAAAGGGAAAGAGAGCCCATCACTTTCGTGTGCTTCGTGGTATTGCTCCTCGCAAGCGTGGTTGTGATTGGCGTGTACGTAGACGGTGAGTTCATCAACAAGGGCCATGACACCGTCCAGTACGGAGACAGCGTCAAAGTGGACTACACCGGTTCACTGTACGGATACTATGATGAGGGATCCGATACTGTCGTCCCCGTCATCTTCGACACCAGCGTCGAGAGTGTCGGAAAGAACGCTGATTACCTCTTCCTGAAGTCTTTCAACAAGACCTCCTACAGCAACCTCACCGTCAACATCGGTACCAAGGGAATGATCGAGGGATTCGAGAACGCTCTTATCGGCCACGACATCGGAGATACCGTGAAGGTCTGCATCCCCGCAGGCGAGGGTTACACTGTCGGTAACTTCAACAAGTCCGGAACCTCGTTCACTTTCAACCAGAACATGACCGTGTCTGCTTCTGAATTCAAGAGCTTCTACGGAATCGATGATACCCTCTCTTCCCCCTATCCGTTCGACTACATGGGAATGCACCTCATGGCTACACCTTCCGGAAGCAGCCAGGTCACCGTGAATTATCAGGTTGCAGCTGGACAGACTTACGATGTCTACACCTCCGAGAAACTCGGCAAGGTTACGATGAACATCTCCAGTGTCGCAGACGGTAAGGTCACCTACACTCTGACCATCACCGGATACAAGGAAGTCAAAAACGCTGACGGAACCAACGTGCAGGTCGAGGGTGTCAACGCAATCGAGATGATCACCCTTGCGATGTTCCCCGGTGTCAGCACCAACATCGTCGGATACGACGGCACCACCGTGGTCTACAACAACGCCACCGATTCCCACGCCGTCCTTTCCAACACCGCACTCTACTTCGTCATCAAGATCGTAAGCAGGGTCTGAAACCATTCCATTCCGGGGGATTCCCCCGGGTTCTCTCCGGTCGGCCGGTAACAAACCGGTCGGCCACTTTTTGTATAATCCAGCAGAAGAATTCTATTCTTGTGTCATCAAAAAAGAATCGAGGACGGCCTTTCGGCCGCCCTCTCAGAACAGTCTATCGAATTTGGAAAGAACGTTCTTGGGGTTTGTACCGAAGATGGTTACCTTGGGGTTCCTGCCATCAAGTTCGTAGATGGCGTCGGGGAAGGTCTTGCAGCCCTCCACGCTCGCCCTGACGGTCTTGCTGATGGATTCTCCGGTCTGTTTCTTGGTGGGGACAGCCTTGAGTCCGGCTGCTTCCATGTCCCTAACGAGCATCTTGTCGACCTTGATCTCCAGGACGCACTTGATGTCGGGGTTGGTCTTCATGACCTCCAGAAGGACGTAGGACAGGTGCTCAGCGGCCCCGTATTTGATGGGTCCGCCTTTCTTGACGTTGCCGTTGTGGACGAGCATGCGTCCTTCCACGGCAGCGATATCTTCGGGTCCCTTTGCCCCTTTGATCGCATAGGCCATGTTCATACCTTTGGAAGGTACGAGTTCCAGAGGAACGGTCTCGCTGATTATCTCCACTGCATTGTCGAGGTCCCTGAGGACGTCCACACGGATGGTATCCTCCTTCTTGGGGAGCTTCACGTTGGGATTCACCACGGGCACTCCCTTTCCGACGGAATACTGGGTCTGTATGGAGGTCTGGATCATCTTCCTGGAATCCATGACTGCGGTCATGAGGTCGAGTCCGTTCGCCATGTTGGCGGTTATGAACGACGACAGGGTGCACCCTGATCCGTGGCCCGCGCTCTTCAGACGCGGATTGGTGATCTTGGTGATCCCGGAGGAGATGTAAAGGTAGTCGACCACGTTGTTTCCGAACATGTGGCCTCCCTTGAGAAGCACGGAGGTGCCTTCGCGGCCTATGATCTCACAGGCGTAGATGGCGTCATCCTCGTTGTTGATTTTGAAACCCGCGAGCTCTTCCGCCTCGTGCTTGTTAGGCGTTATGAGTTCGCATACGGGAAGAAGTTTCTCCTTAAGCGCGCGAACGTAGGTCTTGTCGTACAGCTTATCGCCTACGGTGGCGACCATCACCGGATCGACAATCAGGGGTGCGCTGTGGTCCTCGAGGGTGTCGGCGACCACTTTGACAATGTCCGCGCTGTAAAGCATACCGGTCTTCACTGCTTTTATGTCACAGTCCGACAGCACGGCATCAAGCTGAGCCTGTACTGCATCGGCCGGTAAAGGATAGATTTCGCTGACGCTGCAGGTGTTCTGAGCGGTGACAGCGGTGATGACAGTGGCGGCGTGTACTCCTACGGAGGCCATTGCTTTGATGTCGGCTTGTATGCCGGCGCCTCCAACGGAATCGGAGCCTGCCACGGTTAGTGCGGTTCTCATCCTACTGCGATTGTCGGACCAGATTAATAAAGACTCTTGTCTGCTGTTAAGCGACGAAAATATGGAAACCATTTATACGCAGAGTATATTGTGCAGGCATGGCAAAAACCAGCGTCCACTTCATTCTGAAGGACGGTAGCGATTACAAGGACCTCGCCCCTGTGTTCCAGGACGTACTCATGACTGTTCTGAGGACAGCGGACCAGGTTCCCGAAGAGGAGGAGTTCACTATGATCCTCCACCTCAACCTCGACGATCTGGAACAGAACCGCAAACCCGAGGGATACATTAGGAAGGCCAGGGTAAGGATTATCTTCCCCACCGACCGCAAGGAGTTCTACGTGCAGAGTTACAGCGCCAAATACGTCGATCTCTCTGTCATCAAGAACAAGGTCACTGAGATCCTCAAGGTCGCGGGCATAAAGTTCGACGTCACCGAGGACGACGACATCAAGTTCGACCTCAAGTGATTTTAAACTTTCAAGGCGGGTTTCCCGCCTATCTATTTTTTTCTTCTTTTTAATTTGATAATAAAAAAAGCCAACCGTCTGGTCCCATCTCCTGACGGCTGGCTTTTTGTGACCTGACATCAGGTCCCATCTCCTGACTGTCTGGTCAAATAGTAGCGGAAAACCGGATAGGATGGATGTGTGGATTTTGGCCTTCCGCTTCTAAGTTTCAGAATGCGCTCATAGTTTATATAATTTGCTAATCATCTTTTAGCAACTAATTTCAAATATGCATTTAGCAAATAAAATTACAAAAAAATTCCACATACCCAGAATCAAAAAACCCTCAGAAAATGTAATTGGGCCGTTAGGCCCTAATCAGGTCAGTCGTCCCATTCGGTCACACCGGTAGAATCTGAAAGAGCACTCTTGTGGAACACGGGGTTCTCGATGCCTTCCTTCTTCTGCCTGTTGTAGTCGACGAACGCCTCATACGCATATTTCCCAAGCTTGAACATGACGATACAGTTGACTATGCCGCAGATTGCGAGCATTACATCCATGATCGCATATAGTCCGTCGGAACCGAAGTATGCAGCGAAAAAGACCACTGATATGGTGACCAATACAAGTCCGATCTTCGCCCTGATGTCTTCGGTGATGAATTTCAGATTGTTCTCTCCGATGACATAGTCTCCCATGAAGCAGGTTATCGCAAAGAGGAACATGAAGAAGAATACCAGTGTGGGCGCGAATCCTCCTATCGTAGCGCCCATCACATGCTGGAGCAGAGGCATGGAATCCTCGATTCCGAGTCCCATCATGGCATCATAATTACCGTTGAAGTAACACAGGATGATGAGTGCGGTCATGGTGCTGATGGCTGTGTCGAACAGAACTCCGATGGACTGGGAGAGACCCTGTTTGGCAGGGTGCTCGACGTTAGCGGAGGAGGATATGTTTGTGATGGTACCTTCTCCCGCTTCGTTGGACTAGATGCCATTTCTGATAGCTATGGTGAGCATGGCACCC
>CAMNNR010000055.1 GCA_946545675.1 uncultured Thermoplasmata archaeon
TATCTCTGACGAGGATGTCCCTGGGGGTCTCCCGCAGGTAGCGGTGCTTGAGCCCGTCCGGCGGGGCCACGAGTTCTTCGAGGGTCATCCCGGGTTGGGGTTTGACGCCCGCATCTGCACAATGGGTGTGGGCATTCACCAGAGAAGGAACGATCACGCCGCGAACGTCAGGGGTACCCTCGCAGGGACCTTCGAGAATCTCCACTCTGCCGGATTCGGATACAGCGTGCCCGCGGACCGCTCCGCGTTCTGTGAGGATATACCCGTCCGCCAGGATCATGCCTGTGAATAGTCCGTTTACGATATAAACGGATAGAAGCAACCTTAAAATTGGTGAAAGGGGCCGAAGCCCCGGGAATGTTTATGCCCAGTAGGGCTTCTTTACGAACTTGTAAGCTGCAAGACAGGCGGTGGCGGCTTCTCCGCAACCGGTGATGATCTGCTTGTACTTACCCTCGTAATCAACCACGTCGCCGCAGGCGAAGATTCCGTGGCGGTTGGTGCTCATGTCGAAGTTGGCCTTGATGAGCCCGTTCTCGGTGAGCTCGAGTCCCCATTTGGTGAGGACTCCGAGGTCCGCGGTGATTCCGATGTTGATCACCGCGAGGTCTGCAGGGATCTCGAACTCCTTCTTGTCACCGTCGATGAGGGTGATGCTGGTGAGTTTGTCGGTTCCGTTGAAGGATTTCACGGTGGTGTTCATGTAGCATTTGACCTGGCTCTCGCCGAGGTTCTTGACGTTTATCTCGTCTGCCCTGAAGTCGGGTCTGCGGTGGACGATGGCGGTTTCTGTGACCTGGTCGGACAGCATGGCCATCTCGATGGCGCTGTTTCCTCCTCCGAAGAGGACGACCTTCTGGCCGACGAGGTCCTCTTTGAGCGGGAGGAAGTAGTTTACTCCTTTGCCTTCGAGTTCCTTCTCGCCGGGAGCGTCCATCTTCCTGGGGGTGAATTCGCCCATTCCGATGGCGATGATGACGGACATCGTCTCATACTCGGCATCAGCGGTCTTGACGATCAGTTTCTGGTCTCCGTCGAGGATCTCGGTGACCCTCTGGTTCTCCTTGATCTCGCACTCCATGGACTCTGCCTGGGCATAGAGCTTGTCGGAGAGCTTCCTGGCCTGGACGGTCTCATAACCGGGATAGTTGTGTATACCCTTCTCAGGATACAGTGCGACTAGCTGTCCGCCGACCTTTCCGGCCTCGAGGATGAGTGTGCTCATCATCTTGGACCTAGCGTAGATCCCGGCGGTGAGTCCCGCGGGTCCCGCACCGATTATAATAACGTCGTATGCCATCCCTCGCCAGATTAAAATTATATTATAAAAAACGTGGTCTAAACACGTGTGGATTTTTTAGGAGATTCGTAGGAAAAATGTGTTAGACCTTAGTTTTTTTACGAAATTCGTAATAATAGTGTGATTTCTTGCAGTTTATCCGACAGATTCCGAAGACAGACGTCAACGCTTCGTTCAATAACGTATTTGTAGTTTCAGGATATTCTGGACGTAATGATAGTCGAAACATCGGTCATTCCGCTGATCGTCTCCATCGCCGTTTTCTGCATCGGCATGTTATTCTTCAACATGAAGAAGAAAGACGCCCAGTGATTCCTGAAACACACCCCGGTCATCCGGGGTTTTTCCTTTCCATCCGGTTTTTGACTAATTTACGATTTGTAATTCCTGAATGGTTGGTTAGCAACAGTTATTTTATACACCACTATCAATTTGTTAGTAGGTGAACTAATGGTAGCTATACCCGCCAATATTCTTGAAGTTATGAAAGACCCCGCCTGTGTGAAATCACTCACCACCGTCTGTGCTGGAAACAGGCCCCACACCATCGTCGCAGGAACCATCATGGCTCCCTCCCCCGATATGATGGTCATCGGCGAAGTCCTCATGAAGAGGACATCTGCCAACCTCAAACAGAACCCCAAGGCAGCTTTCCTCATCACCCGCGGAAAGGAGTCCTACGAGATCCAGGTCACCGTCAAGGACCGCATCACATCCGGTGCCATCGTGGACCAGATGAACGCCATCCTCTCCGGAGCCGGACTTCACGCCAATGCCGTCTGGACCTTTGATGTCGTCTCCGTATGGGACGAGTCCGCCGGACCTAACGCCGGAAAGAAGATTGCCTGAGAAAACGATAATTAAACAGTTTACGGGACGGGTTCCCGCCCCGGTATTTTTTTTCCATTGTGCCAGATATCAGAATCTGGGTTTGTTGGGGCGCCTACGCTCGGGCTGTATGCGCCTGTAGCAGTCCCTGCAGTAGACAGGTTTCCCCTGGGTGGGCTTGAAAGGAATCTCGCACTCCTTTCCGCACTCGGCGCACGTGGCGGTGAAGAATTCCCTCGGTGTGTCCCTTCTGCGGTTGTTCTGGTAGGCCATGATGGGGAATCGGCCAGCGTCTATATGATGGCTGGGGGAGTCGGAATTATTATATTGGGATTGGCCAATCGATTTCCCATGAGCGATTCCGCATACGAGGCGGTCTGCAAGGCGAGGAGACAGGTGGATGGAGGCAACCCCGAAGGTGCCGCCGAGACCCTGAGGACATATCTTTCCTCCGACCCAGACGCTGTCTCACCCAGATTGGAACTGGCAAGGATACTGGTCTACAAACTGGAGAAACGTGCGGAGGGCATAGAGCAGCTGGAGATCATCCTCTCAGCTGACCCGGATAACATCGATGCGCTGAAGGCATCCACTACGGTGAGGATGACCGACAAGAAGTACAGGAAGGATGTCGATGCCGACTACCAGCACCTCATCGGGCTCACTCCCGGGAGCAACCGCTCCGAATATGCCAAGGTATGCGCCGCGTATGCCGTTTTCCTGCGCAAGCAGATGGTGGATTTCCCCAAGGCCGCGGAGTATTACGAGAAAGCAATCGCCGCCGATCCGGAAGCCTACGAGTACCACCAGGACTATGCCGTGCTTCTCCTGCATGACATCAAGGATTACATCAAGGCGAAACAGGAACTGGAAGAGGTCCTCAGACTGAAACCCAACAGCCTTTCCGCCAGGAAGAACTACGATCTGCTCATGAAGACCAAGTTCGATGCTGACGGGAACCTGAAGAAGAAGGGTTTCATGAGCAGGTTCCGTCACTGATTGTCCTTGAAGTAGTTGAACATCACCGAGACGGTCCTGGCACATTCATTCGAATCGTGATGGTTCTCCATGAATCCGCGGACCGTGCGGGAGTTCTCCCCGAACTCCATGGTATGATGGGCGACCTTGTTGATGTCGAGCAGGCGGTTGAGCCTGTACACGTCGGGTTCCGCCGAATCGAGGGTGCTGGTGACCTGGAATATCGGAGGGAGCATGCGCAGGTCGTGATTGTTCCACGGATCGATGGCCTCGCCGAGTTCCTTGTCCTCGCGGCCTATCTTCCTCATGCTGTCGGCGATGCCGCGCATGGTGACGTCTCCCGACGTCGTGTCGGTCATGCCGGTGAACAGCCCCAGTCCGCTGACGTGCACGGGGGGCTTCTCCACTCCCAGTTCCTCCGCCAGGCGGTTTCCGTTCAGGTACATGGTCAGCCAAAGGGCCATCAGCGCCCCATAGGAGGATCCGGTGACGACGATATCGCTCATGTCAATGTTGTAGGTATCCTGGCGGCTGCGGAGCCATTCTACGGCCTTTATCGCGTCCGTGAGGGAGTCGCGTACTGTGATCCCGTGTTTCAGGTCGCGGAATCCGACATTGGCTACGAACTTGCCCCTGTGGGCGATGACGCCGCAGAGCCCCTCCGCCTTGGAGCGGTCAGACCTGGAGAACGAGTGGCCGTTGAAGTACAGGACCACCGGGATGGAGGAGAGGGTCTCCCTGCTCCATGTGAGGTCGAGGTTGCGGCCCGAGGTCAGGTCATCTGCGTAGGTGATGTTATAAGCGGTGCCGAGACCTCCGAGTACGTTCACTGGAGTGGAATCATCGCTGCGGTTGAATCCGAACTTCGATGCGGCACGGTTGCTGAATCCCATTGTCACTTGATTCACCGCATCGGCATTAAACGTATCGCTGATTTTCCCAGTGTCTACACCCTGTCCCCTGCTGAGGTCAACCTAAAAAGGACACGTTTTTATTGGTTGAGGGGAATTGTATAGAAGAGGAATCGCAATGGAACTCAAAGGATCCAAAACTGAAGCAAACCTCCTGACCGCCTTCGCAGGCGAGTGTCAGGCTAGAACCAAGTACACCTACTTTGCATCCCAGGCGAAGAAGGAAGGCTACGAGCAGATCGCCGAGATCTTCCTCGAGACCGCCGAGAACGAGAAGGAGCACGCCAAGATCTGGTTCAAGGCTCTCCACAACGGCGCAGTGCCCAGCACTGTCGAGAACCTCAAGGATGCGGCAGCCGGAGAGAACTACGAGTACACTGACATGTACAAGACCTTCGAGGAGGTCGCCAGGCAGGAAGGATTCGACCAGATCGCCAACCTCTTCAAGAGTGTCGGAGCGATCGAGAAGACCCACGAGGAGAGGTACAAGGCACTCCTCGCCAACATCGAGAACGGCGTCGTATTCGAGAAGGACAAGGTCGTCGTCTGGAAGTGCAGGAACTGCGGACACCTCCACGTCGGAAAGGAAGCCCCCAAGGTCTGTCCTGTCTGCAAGCACCCCCAGAGCTTCTTCGAAGTCCAGGCACAGAACTGGTAAGCAAGTCATTCAAACCTTTTTCTCCGGGTTCCCGCCCGGAGATCACTCCTTCTTTTTGGAATTAATTGCACGGCAATCCGTGAACGAATCTTGTAAAAAATGAGTGGGCCCGGAGGCCCGTAACAGGTTTCAGGAAGTGAATTCGCCCTTGGTCTTTGTGAACATCACGAAGACGATGATTCCGATGATGAGGGTGATGATACCGAGGATCGCGGTGATGGTGCTGATGAGCAGCATCGCCATGGCGATGGTATAGTTGCTTCTCTTGAGCATCAGGAATCCGGAGATGAGTCCGCTGACACCGGAGACCGCAAAGGTTCCTCCGACAACCCATAACAGGGTTTTGAACAAGTCTGCGGTGATGCCGGAGGCAACTAAGTAGTCCCACATGTTAGCATATCCAGTTACGGGACTTTCGGTGTTGACGAACTGTTCGATCATGCTGTTGACCGTGGAATCGACGCTGATGAGGACGGAAACGCCGGCCATCAGTGCGATGATTCCCCAGATGAGGGTGAGCACTCCGAGGATACGGAGCCTGCTTGCCATTTCGCCGGAGCCGCTGTACGGAGCACCGTAGGCCTTGGGGGCATCCGCCTGGGCGGCAGGTGCGGAATAATCGTCGAGATCCTTCATCTCGGCACCGCAGCCGGGGCAGAACTTGTCGTCCGGGCCGAGGGCCATTCCGCATTCGGTGCAGTATCTGTCTGCCATTTCAATCACTTCTCTGGATTCAGATGTCGGACCTGGTGTTGAGTGCCTTCTTGAGGACTGCGGCCTCTTCATCGGTGAGGGTGATTCCCTTGCCCATCTTGGACTTGTCGGGGGCCCACTCCCTGATGTCGTATTTGGGTTCCCTCTCGTTCCAGCTGACGAGGTTCAGTTCCTTTGTCCATCCTTTGGAGGACTGGGAGAGCACGGCGATGGTCTCCACGATTTCGAATTTGAATTCGTTTGCCATTTTTATGACCTCTTTCTTAATAATAGTTATATTATAAAAAATTAGGAGCGAAAGAAGGAACCATCCGCAGAGCTGACCAATCCAATCGGAAGACCTGAAAGAGAATACAACGCTTTTATAACACCAGTGCATAAGAACTCCCATTCGTTCGGTGTATCGAGATGATTTCCAGGAGCGATTTCTGAAATGACCCCCCTTGTTACAGGCGTCCTTGTCGCAATCGTCATCGTTCTCCTGATACTGTCTGCCTTCTTCTCCGGATCCGAGACCTCGTATACCGGTCTCAACAGAGCCAGACTGAAGAGCATGGACCCCGACGGCAACGACCGCCGGATACGTCGTACACTGGATAACTATGATCAGTTCGACCGTCTGCTGACCACCATCCTGGTCGGTAACAACATAGTGAACATCGCCTCGTCCACCATCTGTACCACCCTCCTCTGCGATTCGCTCGGGGAGACCTGGGGTACCGTGGCGGCCACGCTGCTGATGATCACCGTCCTCCTCATCGTGGGAGAGATCACCCCCAAGACCATCGCCAAGAGAAATCCCGAGAGGACCGCCATATTCCTCTCAGGTGCGGTCTCGTTCAGCATGAAGGCCCTGAAGTACATCACGACGGTCTTCATGAAGGTGACCCAGGGAGTCAGTCATGTGGCCGGAGGGGAGGAAGAGCCCGAGGGCATCACCGAGAAGGAACTCTCCGCCATGATCGACGAGATCCAGCAGGAGGGAACCCTGGAGAAGAACGAGAGTGAGCTCATCAAATCCGCCATGGAATTCGACGACACCCGTGTCGGCGAGATATGCGTCCCCCGTGTCGACATAATATCGGTGAACATCACCGACAACCTCGAAAGCGTGAAAGCGAAGTTCATAGAGACCGAGCTTTCCAGGATCCCGGTGTACGAGGGAAGCATAGACCGCATCATCGGAGCGGTGTTCTTCAAGGATTTCTTCACCAAGTACACCACCAGGAAGAACTTCAGCCTTGCCGATGTCATCAGGCCGGTGAAGTTCGAGCCCAAGGATGCCACCCTCGATTCGGTCATGAACGATCTGCAGAAGAGCAAGTTGCACATGGCCATCGTCCTTGACGAGTATGGCGGGACCTACGGTCTCGTCACCATGGAGGACATCCTCGAGGAGCTGGTCGGAGAGATATGGGATGAGAGCGACGAGGTCAAGCGCGCCTTCGTCAGGGAGTCAGATACCCAGTACATGGTGTACGGTGATGCCGACATCTTCGATGTGACAACTATGATGGGACTCAACTTCGATCCCGAGGATTACACGTCTGGCACTGTGGGCGGATACCTCTCTTACAGGCTTGAGAAGGTACCTACCGTAGGCGATACCGTGGAATGTCCCGACTTCACCATCACCGTGCGTTCGGTACGCTCCCGCCGTGTGAAGGAGACTACCTTCACTCTGCATCCGCAGGTTGACGGGGAGACTCAGGAAGACTGATCACCCTTTCCAGGAACGCCTGCATGTTGCGCACGGCGACCTCTTTCCTGGCGGGATTCGATGCGACCTTCCCGGTGATCGAGATGACATCCCCGTGATGGGCGACCGCATATTCCCCCTAGACCGCCTTCTGTTTGTCCAGACGGGTGTAGAAGACGCAGTCGTCGTCGATCCTGTTCTCCAGATCCGCTATGAAATTCTCCAGCAGGGGGGTTCCGAGCCTCTTGAAGAGCGCATCCATCTCCCGCTGTTTGGTGACCATGTGCTGGAGGATCAGCATGGTGTTGCCGTGCTCGCTCTCGCTAATATCGCATTGGAACTCGTCGGTGCCTATGAGGTCCTGGAAAGTCTGGGACACCAGATCCTCCTTCTCGGTTGCATAGCAGAAAGTCTCGATTCTTATCCAATGGAAAGTGGCCTGCATCAGTCCTGCCTCCTGTATCTGTAAAGAATGTCATACAGTGTGTCTGGGTCTTTGCAGGTCATGGTGAGTACGTTCCTGCCGGCCAGCTTCACGGTCACGGCACCGTCGATGCCGTTGGTGGTATAGTTCCTGAATTTGACCTTCTTGATGCCCCATCCGCTGTAGTTGCGGGCCACATCGATATCGCCCTTCTTCACGTCGATGACATGTGCCAGAGGCACGGTGTACATCTTGACGAAGCCCACGGTTATGTTCTCCTCGTCAACTTTTATGCGGAGTTTGACGAACAGGATGATCACAGCCGCCAGGGCCGTGATGACCGCGAAGAGGGCGGGCTGCCACAGTTCCCCTATGATCCCGGCGATGTAGCAGGCGACCATGAAGACGAGGGTCGCAGCGAGGCATGCTAGGAGTATCTTGGCAGGTGTTTCAGGTATGAGGTCCTGGGTCTCTTCGAACTGGATTGCCACGTTCTGGGAATGGTGTCCTCTCTATATACTGTTTGTCGGCTGGACCCGGTCATGCCCTGTTCGATAGGTTTATATGGGTTGGGAATATAGGCGGAAATACTGGGCCCATTGCTTAGACTGGCTAGAGCGTCCGACTGATAATCGGAAGGTCATGAGTTCAAATCTCATTGGGCCCACTAATTTTCCAAATTTAGTAGCCAGGTAGTTCATTTTTGCGAAT
>CAMNNR010000056.1 GCA_946545675.1 uncultured Thermoplasmata archaeon
CGATTCCGAGGTCGTCGGAAGTGACGTTGCAGAACTCCTTCTCGTTGTAGTTCCTGAGGGTGTTGGCGACGAAGGTATCGATCTCGTCGGTGAAGACCAGGACGTCGTAACCCTTCTCGGTGACGGGTTCCACCTGGGGCAGGTTCTTAGCGTGGGCGGCCGACTCGGCTGTCACGTAGTAGATCTTCTTCTGGTCCTCGGGCATGGCCGAGACGTACTGTGCCAGCGATACCATCTTGTCCTCCTTGACGGAGCTGAACTGCAGGAGGTCCTTGAGCAGGTCGGCCTGTGCGCCGTACTGGTCCACGACACCGTATTTGATCTGCTTGCCGAAGCTCTTCCAGAACTCGGCGTACTTCTCGGGCTCGTCCTTCATGAGGCGCTCGAGGTCCGCCTTGATCTTCTTGGTCAAGTTGCCGCCGACCATCTTCAGCTGGCGATCGTGCTGCAAGACCTCACGGGAGATGTTGAGACTGAAATCGGGCGAGTCAACGACTCCGCGCACGAAGCGGAAGCAGTAGGGCAGGAGGTCCGCACACTTGTCCATGATGAGGACACCGTTACAGTAGAGCTGGAGTCCGGGCTCGGATTCCCGGGTGTAGAAATCGTAAGGTGCCTTCGACGGGATGAATAGCATGGCCTTGTAGGTCACGTTACCCTCGACGTTAACCCTCACGACGGACACCGGGTCTTCGAAGTCATGGAACTTGTTCTTGTAGAATTCGATGCACTTGGCATCATCCACCTCTGACTTGGGTTTCTGCCAGATGGGGACCATGCTGTTGATGACCTTGTCGACCTTGGTGGTGACATAGTCCTTCTTGGGATTGCCCTTGTCATCGACCTCGCCGGTCTCCTTCCACTCGCTCTCGTCCACGGTCATGTGGATAGGCCAGCGGATGTAGTCGGAATACTTCTCCACCAGTTCCCTGAGCCTCTCAATCTCCAGGAACTCACTGTATTCCTCGCCCTCCGCGTCTTCCTTGATGTGCATGATGACGTCGGTACCGACAGTATCCTTCTCAGCAGGTGCGATGGTGTATCCGTCGACTCCGTCGCTGACCCACTTGTTGGCCTCGTCGGATCCTGCGGCCTTGGAGATGACAGTGACATTGTCGGAAACCATGAATGCGGAGTAGAATCCCACTCCGAACTGACCGATGGCCTGGGAATCTGCCCCTTCTTCCACGGTCTTCTTGAACTCCAGGGTTCCGCTATGTGCTATGTAACCGAGGTTCTTCTCCATCTCGTCGGCAGTCATTCCGATACCGTTATCGGAGACGGTGACCGTGCGGGCATCCTTGTCAACTGCGACGGATATCTTGAGGTCGTCCTTGTTGACTCCCAGCGAAGAATCGCTGAGTGATTTGTAATTGAGTTTGTCGATTGCGTCGGATGCGTTTGAGATCAGCTCCCTGAGGAAAATCTCCTTGTGGGTGTAAATGGAGTTGATCATCATGTCCAGTATACGCTTGGATTCCGTTTTGAATTGCCTTTTTGCCATTTCATTCAGACTCCGTTCTATGGCTCAGGATTGTTTAAACTTCTATATAACTATTTCTCAACTACTGGTTGAATAGACCCTGTTTCCGACCCTGAGTCAGAAGCTGATGAAGGAACTGACGAATATGATTGCCACCAGTATGGGGCAGACCCATTTGATCATCAGGGGATAGAGATACTTCCCGACGAAGGGCATCTCGTATTGGATCTCCTCCTGTATGACCTTTGTTCCGATGATATGCCCTACGAATATACAGCACAGGAATGCGACTATCGGCATCATCAGAGTGTTGGAGACGTAATCGAATAGGTCTAACAGGTTCTTCCCATCGATTGTGATGTAATCCAACGGACCGTATCCGAGACTGATAAGGGCTCCCGCGATGAATGTGGGGATCATCACGATGGTGACCGCTTTGGTACGATCCTTCTTGAAACTGTCGATGACAGTCGAGGACACGGCTTCCAGAACGGAAACCGCGGAAGTGATAGCTGCGAAGAGGACCATCACGAAGAAGATGAGTGCGACCACCTGTCCGGCAGGGATCTCCGCGAAGATCTTCGGCAGGGTCATGAAGACGAGACCGGCACCGCCATGGGTCATGGCGTCAGGAGCGTATACGTAGGCCATGGGGATTATGAGCATACCTGCAATAATCGCCACTGCGGTATCGATGAGGATGATGGATATCGAACATCTCTCGATGCTCTCCTCCTTGTTGAAATAGGAACCGTAAGTAATCAGGATACCCATCGCGATGGAAAGGGAGAAGAATGCCTGTCCCAGAGCAGCCGTGAACGTGGATGCGTCCACATCCTGGAGATGGAATCCGAAGTAATACGCGATACCGTCACTAGCACTGGGAAGAGTGGCGCAGTAGATGACCAGGGCCACAAGCAGCACCAGGAATATGGGCATGAATATCAAACTGAACTTCTCGACACCCTTTCCGACTCCAAGGTAGACCACGATTGCGGTGAATACAGCGAAGACCGCGAAAGCGGCAACAGCCTCGTATGAACCTGCGAAATCCGTGAAATAACTGGCACCGGTCATATCGGTCCCGACGCAATATCCACAGAGGTATGCAATCAGCCAACCGCCAATCACACAATAGTACGGAAGGATTATGGCAGGCACCCAGGAACTCAGGATACCGATAATCCTGGCTTTTGGATGAAGTTCGGTGTATGCCTCGATCGGACTCTTACGGGTCTTCCTTCCGATAGCGATCTCGGTAACCATCATGACAAGTCCGAAAATCAGGACGATGAAGATGTAAATGAGAACGAAAGTGCCTCCGCCGTGCATCGCGGCTTCGGTGGGGAATCTCCAGATGTTACCTAAACCGACTGCTGATGCTGCAGTGGCAATGATGAAACCCCTTCTACCGTTGAAGACTCCGCGTTCCGACATTGACCCGCTGCATTTTTTGTATATATTTAACGTCTAGTTTACATTTTCACAAAAATATCAATATAAATTTCAGTAAATATCCTAATAACTCACTGATTCTTGGAAAAGTGGACTGGCTATCAGATTTTATTCCGACATTTATTCCGACATTGTCCATCTGCCAGTCTTCTTCGCACCCTCGCGGACAATAAGTCCGTCTGCCTTCAAGGATGCCAGGGTGCGCTCGACTGTCCTGTCTGAAACGCCCAGTGCTTTTGATACCTCCCCGGCGGTAGTGAATCTCCCCTCTGAGATTAGCGTCAAGATTTTCCCTCTGAGATCGCTTGTTTCATCAAGCAGTTTGAGAAGAGTGTCCCTTATGATTTCCAGCATATACTCGATGAATGGAGATGTATCGTTAGCATCAGTTGCGACCCTGATTGCGTGATAATATGAAGATTGCGTATCTCTGATTACGGATTCGATTGGAATCCATTCGAACAGTGGGTTCCATCTGGAGAGTATCAACGTCTGCCATAATCTCCCAACTCTCCCGTTTCCATCGGTAAACGGATGAATGTACTCGAACTCGTGATGGAACACACAACTGACTATCAGGGGGTGATGCTCTGATGAATGGGCCCAATCTATCAGTTCATTGATGAATTTGGGAACAAAGTCGGGAGGAGGTGCGTAATGAATGACCTCCCCTGTAGCGGAATTTACCACGTTTACACCAACAGTTCTGAATATGCCAGACTGATCTGTCAGACCGTTCATCATCACTTGATGTAACTTGAGGAGATCGTTAACCGAGTATGGATCGATGTCAGGCAACAACTTGTAAGCTTCGATTGCGTTCTTGACTTCCAGAATATCCTGTTGTGGCCCGATCACGCGCTGCCATCTACAATGTCAGTAACCTGGGATACGGTAAGAGAATTGGCTTCGATCTGCAAAGAGGATTGGATCGACTTGATTCTGTTTCTTTTCCTCAGCTCAAGATCGCTGCAATCATTGCTGAGTTCTACCCTGATCATCAACTCAGAGATTTCCGAGATAAGATTGATACTCTCTGCGGAAACTGTAAACTTTGGTTGATAATCGGACATGAATCTCCCAAACCGAGAGATGTGATAAAGTTATAATAAATGGTGGACAGGGCGAGATTCGAACTCGCGACCTCTACAATGCCAATGTAGCGATCTTCCAACTGATCTACCTGCCCGTTGGATAGTCGGAGATTGGATTGCTGTAAATAAAGGTTTGTACAGGAGGGGAAGCTGAGAAATAGGCACTCACTTGAGATCGGTGAGTTTGGTCTGGTACCTGTGCTCCTCTCCCTCGATCTTGGTGGGGTACTTACCGTTGACACATGCAAGGCACAGGTCGCCGCCAGAAAGTCCGATAGCCTCGATGACGCCTTCGATGCTGATATAACCCAGACTGTCGGCTCCGATGATCTCCCTGATCTCGTCGACAGTGTGTTTGTTGGCGATGAACTGCTCGCGGTTCTTCATATCGATACCGTAGAAACAGGGTGCGATGATGGGAGGGCTGCCGACACGGACATGGACCTCCTTGGCTCCTGCGTCCCTGAGCATGGTGACCAGCTTCTTGAGGGTGGTACCCCTGACGATGCTGTCGTCGATGATGAGTATCCTCTTACCGTCGACGGTGCTCTTGATGGGGATCATCTTGTTGGAGACGGCCTTCTCCCTGGTGGCCTGATCGGGCATGATGAAGGTACGGTCTGCGAACCTGTTCTTCATGAACCCTTCCTCGTAGGGGATTCCGGATTCGATGGAGAATCCGATGGCGTGTGCCCTGCCGGAATCGGGTATGGGCATTACAAGGTCGACATCGGCGGGGTGCTCGCGGGCAAGGACCCTTCCGATGTTCTTCCTCACATTGTAGACCTCACATCCGTCGATGACGGAGTCGGGCCTTGCGAAGTAGACCCACTCGAAGAAACAGTGGGCGTAAGCGTTACGGGTTGTGGGAGCGTAGGATTTGAACGAATCCTTGAAGATCTCAACGATCTCGCCGGGAGCTACGTCCCTGACGATCTCACCCCCAAGTGCGTATATGGCACTGGATTCGGAACAAACCATGTACCCATCGTCGAGTTTTCCGATGATGAGGGGCCTGATTCCGAGTGGGTCCCTTATTCCGAAGAGCCTGCCGTTGACGAGGAGGCACAGCGCATATGCGCCATCGATCTCGGACATGATTCCTCTGATCGCTTTGACAAGGTCCTGTTCAGGACCCATACGGCGGCTCAGGAGGTTGATGATGAGTTCGGTGTCGGAATCGGTCTGGAATACCGCACCCTGCTCCATATAGGTGGTCTTGAGTTTCTCGTAATTGGTGAGGTCCCCGTTATGTGCCAGCGCAATCATTCCGAAGGCGGTGGTCATGGTCATGGGCTGGGCGTTCTTGGCGCCCTTCCCACCTGTAGTTGCATAACGGACGTGGCCGATTCCGACCTGTCCCTGAATGTTTTCGATACGCTCTTTAGGCAGAGCGATCTGGACCAGACCGGCGTCCTTGACGGTGTTGATGATCTCGCCGTCGAAAACCGAGACGCCGGCACTGTCCTGTCCGCGGTGTTGGATTATCATCAGGGCCTTCTGCAGGTCTGCGACAATGTGGTGCTCGGCACTTATGCCCACCACGCCGCAGTAATGCCTCGGCCCAGACATCTAATCCCTTCACTCGTGGATTTTTGCCCAGCTGTAGCTTCTGATCCTGGCGGTCTTTCCGTAACCGCAGGAGGCACAGATTCCCTTCCTGACGCTGTAAGAGCGCTTTCCGCACCTGCGGCAGGGGATGTGAGTCTTGTGTTTGTTGTGCCTTCCCTGAGCTGCTGTTCCTGCTCCCATTGTTAATGTCTCCTTTGATTTGTATCCGTCCCGCGGACGGTCGGCTTACCGGTCCAGTCAGTACTACTAAACGGTACTCGATAGCCTTATCTGAGATTGCCATACTGCAAACAGTATAAGAAAGTATCGTGCTCCCTTTTCTTATTATATAGGAAAGGAGCTCAGACGAACGCTCCGATGGTGGGGGCGTCGAGACGGTCCATATCGTAGAAGATGATGGCTTCCCTGAGTCCTCTCGCACCCATTCCGGTACCGAAGAAGTGGTCCAACAGCGATGCTCTCCACATGACATCGAGCACCGCGGTCGCCAGACTGCCGTGGTATGCGTTGGAGAGATCGTCCTCGTAATCGTTCTCGTTCATGAGGTAGTAGACGCTTCCCAGGAAACTGTCGCGCCCGTTGAGTGTGGTAACGTACTCCTCCAGGACCTTCCTGCCCTCCGGCTCGAGCTTCTGGAGCTGCACCTGGCTGACGTCGACGAAACCTTTGTGGTGCACATCGCCGTTATCGTCCAGCAGCAGCCATTCGATGACCTTACCCTCCCTGTCCACCTGGAAGAGGTTCCAGGAAAGGTCCTCCGCACTGTATACCGGCAGATTGAAGAGGTCATCGCTGGCAAGGGAGTCCAGCACCGTCTCGCCGGCGGCCTCGGACAGTTCTTCCAGGCTTATCTTGGTCTCCTTCTTCGCCCCGGAGATGTCGACCTGGGCCTCGAGCTCTGCGAGATCCAGCAGCCTTCCGAGGAACATCGGGTCGGTGAAATTGGAAAGATTCTCGGATACGGACATCCTGATCGCAGAGGGGTCGCCCATCACTCCCGCCTCGCGGGCATACTCGGTGAACTCCCTGTAGACCTCCCTGGCCTGAGGGAGTGCTTCCTCGATGCGGGCGGCCGCATCAGCAACCAGGCACTTGGCCTCGGTCAGTGCGTCGGCGCCCTTGCCGGTCCAGACTCCCCTGCAGGAATAGTCCAGCTCTACCTTGACATGGTCGGAAACGTAGATGTGGTACGGGAACTGTTTGCAGTAGGCGGTACGGTGGTCGTACACCTTGCAGCGCCTGCCACAGCTGTTGAGGAAGACGCAGGAACCCTTGCCTTTCTTGAGTGCCAAAGCGAAATAGGGTTCCGGCCCGTGACTCTTGACCAGACACTGGGGATGGTTCTTCTTGAAGAACGGCCTCTCCTCGGGAAGCACCTCGGGCTGACAGAGACAGCACATGCCGCATCCGTCCAGGCACTCCGCCTTCTTTCCAGTCACGTCAGAATAGTCAACTTCGTAGTTAGCCACAGATATCCACGCCTATCGGTTCTCCGCAGAGTTCGCCGTCCTTCACCTGTACCTGGCCCCTGATTATAACGGTGTCGGGGAAAATCGCCCGGCGGCCGTGATACGGATTGAAGCCTGCCTTGCTGTGGAGCTTCTTCATGTCGATGGTGGTGACATTCCTCATATCGAAGAACAGGAAATCAGCGTCGTTGCCCACGGCGATCCTGCCCTTCCTGACGGAGAAACGGTCGCAGGGGTTCTCGGCACCCATGCGCACTGCCAGGGACAGGGGGATGGTCCCGTCCCTGACCCATTCCATCACCATAGGCATGGTCGTTTCGATTCCGGGTATCCCGCCGGGGGCTGCGTCGAACTCCTGGGTCTTCTCCTCGTAGGTGTGGGGGGCGTGATCGGTCCCGAACATCGTGATCTTGCCTTCGGTGAATGCCTTGAACAGATTGTCGCGGGTATTGCGGTCGCGTACGGGGGGATTGGTCTTGTAGAAAGCGGAGGTGTTCGAGAGGGCATCGAAGGTCATGTGATGCATGGTGACCTCTGTGGTGAAACCGAGTTCGGAGGCCAACTTCACCTGTTCCGCACTAGTACAATGGCAGATATTGATCTTCACGCTGTCCTTGTATCTCGAAAGACGGCGGAGGGCGCTGAACTCCGCTTCCGCAGGACGATTGCGGAGATGGTCCTGACAGCAGTTCTCCTGCACACCGTGCACCAGGAGGTTGTCATCCTCAGCGTGGACGCTGAGCACCTTGCCGGTGCGTGCTATCTCGGGCATGATGGGATCGATCTCCTCATCATCGTTCATCAGGATGTTTCCCGTGGTGGAACCCATGAACATCTTGAATGCTGGCACATGGGGAGCGAGAAGGTCCACAGGGCAGTTTGCGGTTATCGCTGCGAACAACCCGTAATCGACAAAAGCCCTGCCTGCGAGGGCCTTCTTCTTGGCCATCAGGGTAGGGATGTCGGTGACCGGAGGCTTGGTGTTGGGCATATCCAGGACACAGGTCACGCCTGCACAGGCTGCCGCGGAGGTCCCTGTCGGGAAATCCTCCTTGTGTGTAAGGCCGGGGTCG
>CAMNNR010000057.1 GCA_946545675.1 uncultured Thermoplasmata archaeon
CCCGACGGCAGGGCGGTCACCTCGGTCAGGGGACTCGAGGTCGGTTCCAGCATCACCGTGAGGATGCGGGACGGAAAGGTACAGGCGGACGTCAAGGAGAAAGAGGAATATCAATGAGCAGCGAACAGGAAAAGATCGACGTGGAGAACCTCAGCTTCGAGGAGAGCATCACCCGCCTCGAGGAACTCGTCAAGAGACTCGAGCAGGAGAACCTGGATCTGGACGAGAGTCTAAAGATCTACGGAGATGCGGTGGCACTCAGGGACCACTGCAGGAAGATCCTCGATGAGAGCGAGAGGAAGGTCCAGTCCATCATGGAGACCGCTTCCGGTCTCAAAAAGGAAGACTTCAAGGAGATTGAATGAGAACCCCGGCGCCGCCGCGACAGCGCCAGGTAAAATCAGTTAGGGCCTTCAACCATGAAACGAAGGCAGAAGGGAATCTTCTTGCCTTCCTTCTTGTGGAACTCTACACATTCCATGCAGTTTCCGTGCCTGGGGCACTCGGTCTTCGGACAGTTGCAGTTGGGGTTAAGCTCTGCCATGTACTCCGAATCGGAATCTTCGTAAATAAATTGTATTCCGATTTAGGCAGACCAAAGAGCCAGATGGTTGTTTTTGGACCATTCCGACGATTCGCGGAACAGCTTTGTTTCCTCGAAATATGTGCGGCTGTAGGCGAGGCGGAGAGCACCTCCTAGTTCCCCCTCGGTTATCCCGCGGGCGTTGTATGCCCCGAACACGGACCTCAGTCCGATGCGCAGTACCGCCACCGCATCGTGACCCCTTGCGATGGACCATTTGTCAGGTATGTCTTCTAGACTCCCTCTCACAAGTTCGGCTATGGTGGCCTTCGGATACGATTGCGGCATGGAGATGTTGTAGATCTCCGAGACCATCCTCCCGATGTCGATCCGGAGGTTGTGATCGTCTATGAAACGGTCGAAGTCGATATCCTTGAATGACAGGTTCATCCCCCTCCTGTAGGAGATGTACATCAGCATCCCTACCGGCGAAGCGGAGGATGCCAGTACTTCGGAGATACTCCCGAAGCGGTTCTCGAATGCCTCCACCTTCTCCCTTTCCCCGTACTCCGCGATGATGTCGTTCAGGGCGGGCGATGCGATGACGGTGGTCTCCATGTCCCTCTTGTCGGTGGTGAAGATCGGAGGGCGGCGTTTCTTTCCGAGCATGGGGTCCATGTCCCGGTCGATGAAGCCGATGACTTTGTCATCTTTCCTACGGTCCCTGCATTCGTTGACCGACTGGACCACGTTGTTCTTGGAATGTGCCACGAGGATGCGGACCTTGTCCCTGTCGATGAATTTGGAATAGAGTCTGCTGTCGGTGACGCCCTCCACCACTAGGAAGGTACCGCTGAAGGCGGACTGCATCATGGAGATCTCGTTCGAAATGTCCGAGGAGGTCAGGGAGTTGATCATTTCAATCAGTCAGCCTTCGTCTTGGAGAGTTCCACTGCAAGGTCCCAGTCGTCGTGGATGACAGACGGGGAGTGGGTGGAGACCAGGAGTTTCAGGTTCCTGACCCTCGCCACATCCTTCATGTATTTGCCCAACTGCTGCTGCCACGAGACGTGGAGCGAGACCTCGGGCTCGTCGATGATGACGAGGGAGGAGGGCTTGGTTTTGAACAGAAGGAGGTAGAACAGGATCAGGATCTGCTTCTCTCCGGATGAGAACTTGCTGATGGGGATGACGGTGCCGCTGCGGTCCATGTTCGCCTGCAGGTAGCCCTTGTCGTTGATGCTGACCGATTTGTTCAGGAACAGAGCGTTGACGATGTCCTTGAACACCACGATGCTCTCGGCGAAGACATAGTAGCGGTCGGTGTAGTCCATGAGCGAGAATGCCAGTGCGCGGTACTTCTCCCTCTTCTCCCCTATCTCGAACCTGGTGGGCGGGAATCTGAGTCCGGCGGGGATATCGGGGGAGAAACCTGCCTGTTTGATGAATGCTATCTTGGCTTCGATGTTCTTGAACATCTGGTCAAGGTCGGCGTCGGTGTAGTTGCCCCCGTCATCCTTTCCGGGTTTGAGTTCGCTGTCGGATATGGCCTTCCTGATGTTGGAAGAGAGTTCGTCCATGTAGAAGTCGAGGGCGGAGATGTAGTGACCGTCGCCGTCGAACAGGTAGAGTCTCTCCGGACCGATGTAAACAGTGTTCAGGATGTTGCAGATGTCGTCCTGGTCGAGTTCCTCCTCAAGGCGGTTCTGGCACATGAGGACGTTCAGTTCCTGGTTGCGGTTCTGGACGATGATCTTGCTGCCGTTGTCGAAGAAGAGGGTGAGTCTCTGGAACGGTGCGGTCCTTACCTCCTCGAGGTTGCCCTTGAGCAGGTTGTAAACCAGTTTCATGATGGTGGATTTGCCGAACCCATTCTGGGAATGGATGTAAGTGAGAGGTCCTTCCTTCAGGACCAAATCATAATCTATCTCTCCGAAGAGACCCTGAACAGTTATCCTGGAAAGCATGGTTCAAACCTGTATCCGAAATCTGAATACGGGTATATATCGCTAATTGGAAATCTGTCGGATTCAGAACACGGTGTATGTGTATTAGACAGATTTGGGGGATTCTTCAGCCTTCTTCTTGGCAGGCGGCCTGACCCATATCCCCAGTTCCGCCAGCTCCTTACGGACGTTCCTGGCGGTCTCCTCGTCGTTGGCGTCGAGGTATACGACATAGATATCGACGACGGATGACAGGACGGAATCGGGCACATCTCCTGTTTTCACCCCGTCGCGGATGATGGTGTATGCCTTCTCCAGGTCCATCGGATCGAGTTTCTCCTTGTCGGCACCGGTCATGGAACGATAGTAGTAAGCGACAGGCAACAGGGGATCATAGCGCCCTTCGTCATCCGATTTCCCGAGGATGGATATCGCTTCGTCCATATCCCCCCTCAGGTAGGGCGGGATGTCCGAACCGGAGTCGGAGATGAACATGCCCCTTTCCAGCAGGGATTCAGCATATGCCGAGGGGAACTTGGAACGGTTGGCAGCGCAGATCTTGATGGAATCCTTCAGGGCCTCCATGCTGCGTTTCTTCATATCTGCCTGGAAACAGGCGAATGCGTATTCCCTGGAACAGCGGTTCATCCAGCGGAGACCGTCTTCGGTGGTGCCCTTGGAGACCACGTCCCTCGCTTCCTCCAATGATTTCTTCAGTGCTTTCATGGCACCGGCCTTGTCGTTCTTGGCGGATAGCAGGAATCCCAGTGCCTCATAGGCGCGGGAGCGTACGAACGGGTCGTCCGATGGCAGTCTGTTCTCGGACTTCATGCGGTCGAGGGACTGTATCGCGGCCCTGACCGCTGCCGTGGGTTCCTTAGGGTCGCCCTCGGAGAACTGGGAGAATGCCCTGGCAAGGATGAACGCGAAGGACTTGCCTGATTCGTTCCCTTCGGTAAGCGGAAGGTATTCGTCGAAGAGTTCCAACGCCTTCTTGTTGTCACCGAATCCAACCAGTACCGAAGCGGTGGAAGTGCATTGTGCCAGACATAGGTCGTCAGCGTCTTCCCACCCCTCCTTTCCCCTGTTGGCGCGGTATTCGGAAGCGATCCGCTTTCCCAACTCAACCGATGCGTTAGCCCGGCGCGTCTCGGAATAGGTGGCGGCGACTTTCGACAGCTGGGACAGTCCTTCCTTATCCTTACCGGCAGGCGAAAGGTCCCCGAGCCTCTCGGAAACCTCGAAGCACTCTTGGTCGGGTTCGTAGACGGATCCCCCGTTCATGATGACGAGGTCCCCGTCCTTCTCGATATACGGGGTAAGTGCGATCCTCCCGCATTTTCCGCATTCGGAGGCCATCGAGATGATCTCCTCGTTCCTGTCGACGGAGATATCGAAATCACAGGGCGACCTGCAGACGGGACAGCGGGTGCAGCTGTTCCTGAGATATCTGGCCAGCGACCAGGGGTTGGTACCGCGGTAAGGATCGGATACTTCCATGCGCTTCGTTAATGGCACTATCTATAAAAAGAACCGTCCGTCTTACCCCCTCATGGACAACGAACAGGCCCTTGAAGCTATCAGGAAGAACATCAAGGACGGCAAGAACGACATCGCAGGACCCCAGATCATGGACCTGGCCTCCAAGAACCAGCAGGACCCTATGATGATGCTGACCTGCGCATCGATGCTGCTCACCATCGGGGACGATAAGGATTTCCCCGCTCTCGTGTCCGTTATCATGTCTCACCTGCCCTCGGATGAAGAGGGGAAGTACCAGGTTGCTTCCGGACTCATCTCCATCGGATGTCTGAAGGACGCAGGTTCGATCCTCGCTGAACTCACCCCCACCGACAAGGTGCAGAGGGGACGCGCAGCGGTCTTCCACGGAACCGACAGGTTCGAGGACGCCCTCGCCGCACTCGGAGCCATGAAGAACATGGAGGAGCCCGACCTCGTCCTGAAGGTACAGGCCCTCGGTTCACTCGGTAAACACGAGAAGGCCATTGCCCTTGCGGAGGAGATCCTCAAGAGCGGAACCTACCGTGCCGGAAGGTGCTACATCTCCGCCCTCGTCCTTGCCGGACGCGAGAAGGATGCCGCCAAGTACGCCAAGACCAGGATGAAGGACAAGGATGCCGACGGATACGCCCTCATGGCCTACTATCAGTGGCTCAACGGGAACTCCACCGCATCCGGAGCGTTCTCCTCCAAGGCACTCAAGCTCGAGAACAAGCACCTCGGTGCATTGGAGACCATCGGCCTCAGTTTTGCCGACAAGGGTTCCATCTGGGAGGCGAAGATCGCCGCCGGAGCAATCAACGAGATCGAACCCGGCAGTCCTGCCGTGTTCAGGATCCTTGCACTCTGCAAGGATTGAAACTTTCACGGGGGAAACACTCCCCCTACAATTCTCAGCCTTTTCTGAAGTGCCTGTTCTTCGACCTTGCCCTGCCGACCTGTCCCACGTTGAGACCTACCTCGGTCCAGAAGCTCTTGGTGAAGAGGATGATGACCAGGACCATTTCCATACGTCCGAACCACATCAGGAAGCACATCAGGATCTTGGCGCCGAAGTTCAGCACATCATAACTCGGGAGCGGACCGATTCCTGCGTTGGCGATTCCCGCGAGGATGATTCCGAAGTATGCCTGGAGTTCATCGATTCCCGCAGGGGCGAACTCCCCGATGTTGGGCTGGATGAACATGAGTATTGCGAGGGAGATGAACACACCCATCAGGAAGAGGAGGATGGTCGCCAGTGCGGAGTTGACTGCGCTCTCGCTCCAGTTCCTGCCATCCGCTCTGATGGAAGTGACCGCATTGGGGTGCATGACCTTGTTGAGGTTACTGACCACGTAGGACTTCAGGGCCATCATACGGTAGATCTTGATACCTCCCGCGGTAGAACCCGAGGCGCCTCCCATGAACTCCATGATCATGAGGATCAGGAAGATGAATTGCGGATAAACGAAGTCGACGATACCGAAACCGGTACCGGTACCGCAGGATATCGCGGAGTAGAGTGAGATCCAGAAGTAGTGCCCGGCGGAATCGGTGGTGTACTCCACCTGATTGCTGAGGAAGTAGCTCGCGAAGATGAGGAGAGCACATGCGATGAACCACTCGAGCATCACGCGGGTCTCCTTGTTTTTGAACAGTGCCAGATCCCCCTTGAAGAAGAGGCGGAACATCATGTAGAAGTTGGCGGAACCGAGGATCATGAACACCAAGGTGACGACCTGTGCTCCGAGTCCGTAGCTCACCATGCTGTCGTTGCGGGGCAGCAGTCCCCCGGTGGGGATGTTAGAGAATGCGATGCAAACCGAGTCGAAGGATGCCACATGGCAGCACATCAGGCAGATGATCTCCGCCACGGTTAGGAGGATATACACCTTGATGAAGTTCAGCGAGGCTGAGGAGATCTTCATAGAATAGTCCTCGTTGTCGGAACCTGCGAACTCGTTGGAGTTCAGTCCCGCACCACCCATACCGATCATGGGCAGCAGGAACGAGAAACTGATCAGGACGGTCAGACCTCCGGCCCACTGGATGATTCCCCTCCACAGCAGCAGGCTGGAAGGTATCTGATTCAGATCGGGGATGACGGTGGCTCCGGTGGTCGTGTATCCGCTGATCCCCTCGAAGAACGCATCCTCGGGGCTGAACCCGTAGAGCATGAAGGGGATCGCGGCAACCACGAAAGATATCGCCCACATCTCCGCTATCAGCAGCACACCCAATGCGGCGGGCATCTTGGATTTGCTCGAGAAGAAGAGCAGCTGGAATATACCCAGGCCGAGGACCACGGGGAAGAGGTAGCAATACAATCCTGCATCCTCCCCCATGAGGAATGCATAGGTGCCGGTGAGGCCCAGCGCCACCCCCAGGACGATTTCGATGAGACCCAGGAGCCTCACGGTTCCGCTTTCCCACCTTTGCAGATGTTTCAGGCGTCTCAGGAAGCTCGAGTTCATGGTCAGAACTCCGGTGCGTTCTTTCCGAGGAGGTTGGTCAGTTGCAGTGGATCTATCTTGTGGGTCAGCAGGAGCACGATGTCGCCGACCTCGAACTTGGTCGTGAGGATCGGGTAGAGGGTGGTGTTGTTGCGTCTGATGGCGAAAATATTGATTCCGTTGGGGATGACGACGTCCCCGTAGTATTTTCTCGCGATGGGGGAGGAGTTGTCGAGTTTGAATGAAAGGAAGTGGCACCCGGGCTGTTCCATGACGTGCACGGAACTCTGTTCGGTGGTGCTGAGGTTCTTGGCTACCTCGTTCATGATGAGCTTGTGGTATCCGATGACGGATTCGATCCCTGCGTACTTGAAGACGCCTTCGTACTCCTCGATGGAGTAACGCGAGACGATCTTGCCGATGCCGAACCTCAGGGAGGTCATGCAGGCCAGGAGGTTCCTCTCGTCGATGTCGGTGACGGAGATGACCGCGTCAGCCCTCTCGATGTTCTCCGAACGGAGGAACTGGGGATCGACGATGTTTCCCCTGACGACGATGGCGGTCCTGAGCTGTTTCGACGCCTCGCGGCACCTCTCCATATCGTCGTCCATGATCTTGACGAACATCTTGTCATCGCGCTGGGATATCTGTTTGGCGATGGACAGCCCGATGTGTCCCGCTCCGAGGATGACGATCTCCCTCGCCTCCTTCTTGATTCCGATGAGCTTGTTGAAAGCCTCCGTGGCACCGCGGGTTCCGAACAGAACGATCCTGTCGCCCTCGTGGATCTCCACGGTGGAGATCTCGGTGATGGTGAGTGGGCCCCTGAGGATGGCTACAATCGCACAATCCTTGGGAAGGTCGAGGTTCATGACCGTGCGTCCGATGATGTCGTGGCCCCTCTCGATCCTGAAAGTGGTGAGTCCGTAGTCCCCTATGTCGAGTTTCTCGTAGTTCACCGCGTTCTCCAGCATGGCTGTGTTGATCATCTTCTCGACGGACAGCTTATCGGGGGAGACCAGGTAGTCCACGCCATCGTAGGTGTCGACGTCCAGGAATTCCGGGTTCCTGATGCATGCGATTGTGCGCACGGAGGGTCTGAAGTGCTTCCCGTTGACGCATACGAAGATGTTGATCGCATCGTCCTTCACCGCGGAGAATATGACGTCGGGTTTGATCCTCTCGAGGGCGCTCTTGAGGACACTGGGGTTGCTGGCATCTCCTTTGAGAAGCGATACGGGCAGTGCGCTCTTGGCGGTCTCGGCGACGTTGACGTCTCTCTCGATGAGGTGGACATCGTTACCTGCGATGGCCGCTTTGGCAGCAGCAAGGCCGACGTTTCCCGCACCGATGATGAGGACTTTCATAATGGCTGGTCTAGGCGTTTGTTAATTTTATTCTTTATCCCGAAGAGGGTGCTGTCAGAAGCCTCAGGAAATTCGCG
>CAMNNR010000058.1 GCA_946545675.1 uncultured Thermoplasmata archaeon
CGACTCCTCCCTTTCCGGAAATGACGATGATGACGTGTTTGATGTTCTCGAGGGTGTGGAGACGCCTGGTCTCCTCCTCGATCTCTTCACCAGTGAACATGGGTTTGCTCATTTACGATTCTCCTGTGGCACGAGATGAATCCAAGGGATAAAGGCATTATGGGGATTCCGAAGAATATCTCCGATTGTTAACTCCGGGCGCGAACGTTTTAGATTCGGAACGGTATGCTGGGATTATGCCTATAGGAGATCCGCATGGCGGTAACTTCACGTACACCGAAGAGGGGCTGCCGGAGACCATTTTCATGTCCAGCGTACCGTCGAAGGACCCTCTGAGAGCCGTCGCATTCTACCGCGACACCCTGATGATGAAGGTCCTGTATTCGGGTCCGGACGAGGCTGTGGTGAGGCGGGGCAGCGCGAGCATCCGCATATTCCGTTCGGAGAACACCGGGATCGACACGGGCATATTCATCGGCGTGGAGGAACCTTACGACTTCCACCGCAGGATGATCGACGAGGGGGTGAGGTTCAAGATGGATCCCAAGAGGCTCCCCATGGGTGTGGCCACCTCGTTCTTCGACGATGACAACAACGTGCTTTACGTGATCGAGACCGGGGCTGTCCCAGTCGAAGAGCATAAATCGTGAGTGGGGGTTGTACCGGATATGAGGGCCCTTATTCTCAACGGAAGCGCACGTCCCATCGGCAGTACCGGCAACATCGTCGGCGATATGGTCGAGGAGATGGAGAAGAACGGAATCGAGACGCTCCACGTCGCGCTCTACGAGTATCACTTCACGCCCTGCAATGCCTGCAACACCTGCGAGATGAGGGGTGATGGGAGATGCATGGACGAGGCTGACGGGACCAACGAGATCCTGGAAGTCATGAGGGAAGCCGATCTGATCATCCTCGCCGCTCCCGGTTATGCGGGCGGAGTTCCAGGGGTTATGAAGTTATTCCTGGAGAAGGCCGCACTGGTCCTCTGCAAAGGCGACAGGGGTCTCCGCGGCAAGTACGGGGCGGTGGTGTCCGTCGCACAGCATGACGGTGCCGACGCGGCATACAACGAGATGGTCTACTGGATGCTCCATAACGAGATGTACGTCATCGGCAGTTATCCTCTCACCTCATTCAAGACCGGTTTCGACGATTACCGCAAGGATGTCCTTGGAATGAAAGGTCTCAAGAACCTCCTGGCGAACATAACAGAGCTCGCCGAGAAGGAATGATCGGGCCTTACGGCCCTGGTTTTACAGTTTCAGATGAAGAAGAAGCCGCAGCCCTCGGCCACGCAGGCCTTGGCGATCATCCCGAGCCTCTCCACGGGCCCGGAGTAACGGTGTGCGGCCATCTTGCCCTCGTTGATGAGAACGGGTGCGAGGACCTCTGCCTCCCTGAGGAGTTCCTTGGCGTCCTCGGCGGTGTATTTCTTACCGCTCCTGGAAGCCTCGACAGCCTCGGCCACGATGGGGCATCCGTATTTCTCCGCTATGGCGGGAAGTCCGGAGGTCTCGGGTCCGAAGGTACCGATGCAGTCCTTGCCCTTGTTCCATGCGAGGGGACAGCTGGCACATGCAGCATCCATCTCGTCGAAGGTGAGATTGTCCCAGGCGTTGATACGGTCCGATTCGCTGCAGTTGGCGAGGACCTTCTCCTTGTCGGCATCGTTCAGTTTGGTGAGGTCCACCCATCCGTTGGGGAGCTTCTTCACGTAGGGCTTGAGTGTTGCGGCATCGTCTTCGTTCTTGATCTTCTCGAAGAGGTAGAACGCGTTCTTCTCGCTGAACCTGTTCCTCTTCTTGAAGGCCTCGAAGTCAGGGAATGCCTTCTGTGCGTCCTCGATGGTGACGATCTCATCGTACTCCTGCAAATCGGTGAAGTCGTCCTTCTTTACCATGACCTTTACGAGCTGGAGCTTGAGCGCCTTGCAAGGAGCGTTCTTGGATTCCATCTCGCATACCGCGATATCGACCATGCTCCACCGTAATGACTAGCCCATAATAAAAGCACGGTGTCCCAGATTCCGAAAAATGCTTTAAGTCAGGGAAGCCATAGATGTATAATGGCTGACATTAGAATACGCAAGAGGAAGAGGCTCAGAAACAAGGAAGTCAAGGTTCTCGCAGAAGAGCTCGAGACGATTCTCGGAGTACCTGTCTTTTCCGACAGCGAGCCGGTCGACCGCGCGGAGAGCACGGATTTCGACCTGATCATAGTCAACAACGACATCCTCGGTTTCATCAAGGACGAGAAGCCCTTCCTCACCGTGAGGGGCGTCCTGAAGTACAAACCGGTCAACAGGTACGTCACCGTGGACATGGGTGCGGTCAAGTTCCTCACAAACGGTGCGGACTGCATGGGTCCTGGCATAGTGGATGCCGACGAGAACATCCAGGAAGGGGACTTCGTCTGGATCAGGGACATGAACAACAAGGTCCCTCTGGCCGTCGGACAGTCCCTCCGCTCAGGAGCGGACCTGAAGGCAAAGAAGGCCGGAAAGGCCATCCTCTCCCTGAACAACGTGGGAGACAAACTCTGGAAGGCCGGTGAGTGATTTGGTAGGGGCGAAGACCATACACGACCCTGTCCACGGGAGTATCAGGGTCGACGGACTGTTCCTCGATCTCCTGGACAGGCACGAGATGCAGAGACTCCGTGGGGTCAAGCAGCTCGGCGCAGCCAACCTGGTCTTCCCCGGCGCCAACCACACGCGTTTCGAACACTGCCTCGGTGCATACCATCTCGCAGGCGGGATGGCCGAGGCCATCGGTCTCTCGGAGGACGACTCCCTGGCCGTCCGTACGGCAGGACTTCTCCACGACATCTGCCACGCGCCGTACTCCCACACGCTGGAATCGATAATGGAGGAGGTCACCGGGCAGGACCATATGGAACTGGCCCGCAACCTCATCATGGGTAACATCAAGACCTTCCCTGACCGCGATGCCGACCTGTTCGACGGACAGGAGACCATGGCGGAGATAATCAGGGAGGCGGGAGTGGACCCGGTGCAGGTGTGTGACCTCATCGCCTACCCCGAGACGACTTCCCGCGAGTCGCTGGATTTCGTGCCCGGCAAGGACGATCATTTCCCTTCCAAGGATTATATCCATCAGATCATCCACGGCCCCGTGGACTGCGACCAGATGGACTACCTCCTGAGGGACGCCCATTACACCGGGGTGGTACTGGGACAGTTCGATATCGACCGCATCCTGTCCAAGCTCAGGGTGGTCAACGACCGCATCTGCATCGACAAAGGCGCGGCACCGGCCACCGAAGGCCTCATGGTCTCACGTTCGCTGATGTATTCCTCGGTGTATTTCCATCCGACCGTGAGGATACTCAACCGCATGATCACGAAAGCGGTACTGGCTTCGGGTCTCGACCTCGGGGAGATGTACCTCTGGAACGATTCCGACCTTGCCCATTCCCTGTACGGGTGCGGAGGGGTCTCCTCCAAGCTCATGCGTCTGGTGAACAACCGTCTTTTCTACCATCAGGTGGTACTCGTCTCCAACGACGAGACCACAGAGGAACTCGCGCAGTTCCTAGCCAAACACGAATCCCTCGAAGGGCGCAGACTGCTGGAGTCCCAGATATCCGAAAAAGCGGGAATCGACGAATCGGAAGTGTGCGTCGAGATGCCCCCGGAGTCGAACTTCAAATCCACTCTGAAAATAGGCAAGACCGACGTCTCCATAGTCAACAGTGAAGGGAAGATCAGGTCGCTCACCAAGACCTCCCCCATCGCCAAGGCCCTGCAGGCCAGGAACTCGTTCGGTTGGTCCCTCGTAGTAGGGTGTCCCGCAGAGCACAGGGATGCCGTCATCAAGGCGACATCCAAGGTCCTGGGTATCTGATCCCGGGTTCAGCCTTTTACGACACCGATGGGTGTGAGCTTGGCTACCTTGCCGGTAAGTCCCGCGTTGCAGACGACCTCGATGATCTCGTTGACGTCCTTGTAAGCGTCGGGGGCTTCTTCGAGAAGACCGTTGTCGGAGCCGTTCCTTAGGTAGATACCCTCATCCGAGAGCCTCTTCTTGACCGCCTCGAGATTGAGGGATTCAATGGCGGTCTTGCGCGACATCTGTCTTCCCGCACCGTGGCAGGTGGAACCGAAGGTCTCCTGCATGGCCCCCTTCCTTCCCGCGAGGACATAGGTACCGGTGGACATATCGCCGGGAATGAGGACTGGCTGTCCGTAGTCCCTGTATTTCATAGTGACCTCGGACCTGCCGGGGGCGAATGCACGGGTCGCACCCTTCCTGTGGACCAGCACATCGGTCTTGTGGCCGTCATAGTCGTGGGTCTCCATCTTGGCGATGTTGTGGGCCACATCGTAGACCACATCCATCCCCATGTTCTCCGCGGAGTCCCCGAGGACCTGTTCGAAGGATTCCCTGGTCCAGTGGGTGATCATCTGCCTGTTGGCCCAGGCGTAGTTGGCCCCGCAGCACATGGCACGGTAGTATTCCTCTCCGAGCCTGGAAGCTAGGGGTGCGCAGGCAAGCTGCCTGTCGGGGAGGTTCACAGCCTCCGTCTTAACGTAATGTTCCATCTTCTGGAGGTAATCCGTGGCGATCTGGTGTCCGCATCCGCGGGAACCGCAGTGCACCGTGATGGTGATCGCTCCCTTCTTCAGACCGTATGCCTTGGCGGTCCTCTCATCGAACACCTCGTCGACCACATCGAGTTCGAGGAAGTGGTTGCCTGAACCCAGGGAACCAAGTTCTGGGAGGCCCCTCTTGCGGGATTTCTCGCCCACTCCCGTCTGGTCCGCGTCCTTCATGTGTCCGCATTCCTCGGTGACAGCGAGGTCCTCCTCCCATCCGTATCCGTGTTCCACGGCCCACTCGGAACCCACATCGAGGATGTCTGAGAGATCCTTCTGGGTAACACGGGTGAGTCCTTTGGAACCGAGTCCGGAGGGGACGTTCCTGTAGAGGGTGTCCATGAGCTCCTTGACCTTCCCGTCGATGTCCTGGAGGGTGAGGTCGGTCTTGATCAGGCGGACTCCGCAGTTGATGTCGAATCCTATTCCGCCGGGGGAGATGGAACCCTGGTACGCGTCGACGGCGGCGACGCCTCCGATGGGGAAACCGTATCCCCAGTGGATATCTGGCATGGCCATGGAATTGCCTACGATCCCGGGCATGCATGCGACGTTGGCTGCCTGCTGGGGGGAATTGTCCTCCAGGACGTGGGATATGAGGTTGTCGTTGGAGTAAATGATGGCATCGGTGTTCATTCCGGGGAGGTAGTCCCTGTCAATCCTCCACCTGTTGTCATCGATTTTCTCTAGTTTGCCGTTCCATGCCATATCTGCCCTATCCCTTAGGGGAGTTAAAATTATTGCGTGTCTGCGTGACTTTATTAACAATATCTTAGATTCTGGAACCAAAAACGGACGGTATCCGCATGAGACTTAACCGCTGCCCCAAATGTTCGCCTGACACAGGAATACGTACGATTCCCCCCGAGGAGACCTTGAAGAGGGTCTTGCCCCTGCTCGAAGGCGCAGGCATGGGTATGCCTGAGAACATAACAGGGTGGGACAATCTGGGCATTCCAGTATTCTCCATAGACCGTGCGGAGACCGCTATCGGGAAGCCCAAATACTACAACGGCAAAGGCGTCACAGTTGAACAGGCCGAAGCCTCGGCAGTCATGGAATGCATCGAACGCTACAGCGCGGAGATGCGTGAATCCGACGAAGTCGTCGTTGGTACCTACGAGACAGCCAAAAGCGCGATGCTGGCAGTGGATCCCGCCGATCTCATCCTCCCCCTCAACATCCTTGACATCTACCGCGACAAGGATATCGCATGGACCCAGGGATTCGAGATGTTCAGGGGTGAGCACATACTTGTGCCAGCATGTGCTGTTTACTATCCATACTATCCCAAAGACGATCTCCAACTGTTCAGGTGGCACACCAACGGAATCGCTTCGGGAAACACCATGGAGGAGGCGATCCTGCACGCCCTTTTCGAGGATATCGAGAGGGATGCGTGGTCCATCGCCGAATACCAGGACAGGACTTATGCGGACATCCTAATCCGCGACAAGGATTCCGTCCCCGGGAAGCTGATCCAGAAGTTCGAGGAGCAGGGTATCGAGGTACACCTCAAGGATCTCACCAACGACCTTGGCGTCCCCACTATCGGAGCAGCCGCAGACGACACCCGTACCAAAGACCCAGAGCTTCTTACCATCGGTGTCGGTACTCATCTCAATCCGGAAATCGCAGCCATTCGTGCGATTACTGAGGTGGCGCAGAGCCGTACCACTCACAAGCACGGAATGAAGATCAATGCGCAGCTCCAGAAGACCTCCCGCGAACTCGGTTATCAGAAGATCAAGGAGATCAATCACATGTGGTACGGCCGCAACGACACGCAGATCTATCTCGAGGATATGAAAGACCTCTCCACCCCGTATGTCCTCGACGACATCGAGATAGTCCTCGGAAAGCTCATGGAGTGCGGATTCGATAAGGTCATCGCCATGGACCTGACCCGTCCCGAGCTCGGGGTGCCGTCGGTAAGGATGATTGTGCCCGGTCTTGAGGTTTGGACCATGGATAATGAGAGGATGGGCCCCCGTCTGGAAGGTAGGTGGCCTCCGAGAAGGTCCTGATTCAAGTATTCAAGATCGGTATCCCAAACCGTTCTCAGAACGGATTCGTTGTGATTGTGCAGGGCATACCATCGACCGCACAGTTATTGGAATTAGAAGGAAGGGCCGGGGGCGAGATTTGAACCCACGTCAGGGGATCCACAGTCCCCTAGTCTAACCAAGCTAGCCTACCCCAGCCAATTGGGTAATCGGACGATAGACTTGTCCAATATAAACTTAGTGCAAAAAGGCTCCCGGGCCGGAGCCCGGGTAAAAGGTTTCAGGACTGGTTGTTACCGATTCAGTTTCCGAATGCCTTGACGGTGTCGGACATCATCTGCATGTTCTCGTTGGGAGTTGCAGGTGCGATTCCGCATCCGGAGGAGATGATGTTGAATCCAGCCTTGACAGAGTGCTCTGTGCCCTCTTTGGTCTCGGCTGCGGTTCCCTGGTAGAGAGGCCTGACGGATCCGACGTTTCCGACGAGAACGGTCTTGCCTCCGACCATCTTGACTGCGGTGTCAGAGTCGACTTTCTCCTCGATGGAGATACCCTTTGCGACGGTGATCATCTGGTCGAGGATGGGGGTGGTGTCTCCGCAGATGTGGAGGATGTTTCCGAGTCCGCCCTTGGTGTGGCCGAGTGCCTCGCGGCAGACCTTACCGGCTGCGGTCTCGAACATGTCGGGGGACAGCATGTCGGTGGATCCGGAAGGCTCGGAACACTGGACGATGTCTGCTCCAGCGTCTACGAGTGCCTGGGTGTATGCCCTGACGTAAGGCATCATGGCGTCGACCCACTTGACGACTGCGTCCTGGTCCATCATCATTCCGAAGATCATGTTCTCGGTGTCACAGAGGTTTCCACAGATGGTGAAAACTCCGGTGTTACCGGCGACGATGGGGTATTTCTCGGAGTCCCATTTCTTGACTCCCTTGACTTTGTTCTGTCTGAGGATCTCACAGGACTTGATGACCTGTGCGGGCCTGCCACCAGCGAGGAATTCGTCGATGGGCATGAGCTTCTCGGCGAGGTCGTCGTACTCTCCCATCATAGCATCGAAGTGGTAGCTGTGGTCTTTGATCATGGGTGCTGCGTCTTTCTTGTCGACTG